>JAYVDN010000485.1:0-3464 GCA_043749385.1 Polaromonas sp. | reverse complement strand
ATCGCCTCGGGTGGTTGGCCCGGTTGGCATTTGCTGATCGTTTTCACCTTGGGCACCATCCTCATGCGCAGCGCGGGCTGCTGCGTGAACGACGTGGCCGATGTAGAGTTTGACAAGCACGTCAAGCGCACCGCCAACCGCCCGGTGACCAGCGGCAAGGTGGGTAAGCGTGAGGCGCTGCTGCTGGGTGCGGTGCTGGCGCTCGTCGCCTTTGGTTTGGTGCTGACCACCAATGCCAGCACCGTCCGCTACTCATTCGCAGCGCTGGCCATCACACTAGCCTACCCTTATGCCAAGCGCTTTGTCGCCATGCCACAAGCCGTGCTGGGAGTGGCGTTCAGCTTTGGCATCCCCATGGCCTTTGCCGCCGTGCAAGGTGGAGCGCCTTGGAGTTTGTGGGCGGGGCCAAGCGACGCGCTCACTGCTGCAAGCAGCGTATCGCAAGCTGTCCCGATGTTGGCCTGGCTGCTGCTCTTGGGTAACCTGTTTTGGGTGCTGGCCTACGACACCGAGTACGCCATGGTCGACCGCGACGACGATTTGAAGATCGGCATGAAAACCTCGGCCATCACGCTGGGCCGTTGGGACGTGCCCGCCATCATGTTGTTCTATGGGCTTTATATAGCTATTTGGCTGCTACCCCTTATTTATATCGCGGGAGCAGCTATTGTTGTTGTAGTGCTTACAGCGGCGCTAGCCCAGGTGCTGTGGCATTACCGCTTGATCCGCCGCCGCGAGAGAGACGGCTGCTTTGCGGCATTCCGTGCCAACCATTGGCTGGGGTTTACTTTCTTTGTAGGCACCGTTGCCGCCTACACTTTAGCTTGACTTGCCTGCCATGCTGCGCAATGCTGCATGCTGCGTAAATTGCGCCATCAAAAAATCCACCAGCACCCGCACACGCGGTGCCAAGCCCGCCCGGTGAGGGTAAAACATCGCCATGCTCGCGTCGCCACTTTCGTGCTGGCGCGGCAGCACCTCTACCAAATCGCCCCGCTGCAAAGCGTCAAACGCATGGTGGCGGCCCATGCGCGCTATGCCCATGTGCAGCAGCGCCGCGTCCAAAATCACTTCCGGGTCAGAGATCAGCAGCTTGGCGGGGCCTTCAAACGCCACCACTTTGCCTTTGTCTTTGAACAGCCATGGGGACAAGCGGCCGGACAGAAACTTGACCCGCAGCAGGTCGTGTTCCGCCAGCTCGGCGTAATGCTTGGGTGTGCCGCGCGCCTTCAGGTAGCGCGGCGTGGCTACCAGCACCGACTCTAGCTTGCAAATTTTGCGCGCCACCATCCCTTCGGGCGGCTGGCTGCCGCCGCGAATGCCCACGTCAAAACCGTCTTTCACCAAGTCGACCTTTTGGTCGTTCAGGCTCAGCTCTACCTGCACCTCGGGAAATTGCGCATAAAACGCGGGCAGCAGTGGCAGCACATAACGTCTGCCAAAACCTACGGCGCAATTGATGCGAACCAAGCCTTGCGGTTTCAGGCCCTGCGTTGCCGCGAGTGCAGCAGCTTCCAGTGCAGCGAGACCCTCGCGTGTTTGCGCAACAAAAGCCTTGCCTTCTTCGGTCAGTGACAGTTGCCGCGTGGTGCGGTTAAACAGCCGCACTTGCAGCAATGCCTCTAGCGCGGCCACATTTTTGCTTACCGCTGCGGGCGTGAGGTCTAGCACCTTGGCCGCAGCGCTAAAGCTGCCGCTGTCAGCCGCCTGCACCGCGCTCACCAGGCCAGGCAAAGAAGTTTGCAGTTGTTTCATGCCATTCCTATTTTCAACTTTATGTTGAAGATGATGTGAGAGATTATGTCTTTTTCTAAACCCCGCGCAAAGCCACAATTCAACCCATCGCAACACCATGTTTTAAAGGACACTCACCATGGCAAACACTATTTTGGTTACCGGCGCTAGCGGCACCATTGGCACCCAGCTCACCGCCCAACTGCGTGCAGCAGGTGCAAACTTCGAGGTCATGAGCTCTAAACCCACAGACAGCGTAGGCGGCGTGCGTGCACGCCAAGCCTCGTTTGAAGATGTGGCCCAGCTCACCAGCGCATTCCAAGGAATCGACACCTTGTTTGTGCTGCTGCCTTTGGTTCCCCACAAAGTGCAGTTGGCCCGCAACGTGGCAGCAGCGGCCAGAGCGGCTGGTGTCAAGCACATCGTGCGATCTAGCGGTGCTGGGGCTGACGCGAAGGCGTCTTTCTCGCTGCCCAAACTTCAAGGCACGATCGACGACATCCTGGCCGCGACAGGTATTCCCAGCACCTTCCTGCGCAACGCTGGCTTCATGCAAAACTACGCCACTTTCGGCGCGCAGATGGTCAAAGACGGCATGTGCTATGCCGCCAGCGCGGACGCCGCGCAGAGTCTGATCGATGTGCGCGATATCGCAGCCGTGGCTGCCCAGATACTACGCAACCCCGCTGCCCATGCAGGGAAGGCTTACACACTCACAGGTGGCGAGTCGTTGACCGACACCCAGCGCGTGGCAATTTTGTCTACGGTTCTGCAAAAGCCTATCGGTTTTACGCCCATCTCGGTAGAGCAGGCTGCTCACACCATGAAAACGGACTGGGGCATGCCCGACGCGATGGTGGACTGGATGGGTTCGCTCAACCAGATCGTCAGTGCAGGCTACGCCGCTGGCATCAGCCCCGACGTGCAAACCCTGCTGGGTCGCGCGCCCATCACGTTCCAACAGTTTGCCAAAGACCACGTTGTGCAGTGGCAATAAGTGTGTTTCTAGTCAACCTTCCATTTTTCAGGAGTTCACCATGAAAGTAGCAGTTTTAGGTACCGGCGCAGTAGCCATCGCATTGGCCAAGGGCTTTGCCAGCCGTGGGCACAGCGTCGTGTTTGGTACGCGTGACGTGCAGGGCAAAACCGCCCTGGATGCCGTAGCCGCTGTGCAAGGCGCTAGCGCCGCGCTCTATGCCAGCGCAGCCCATAGTGCCGACATCGCCGTGCTCACCACCTCGTGGAGCGGCACGCAAAACGCATTGCAGCTCACAGGCGCAGCCAACTTGGCAGGCAAACTCGTGATCGACGTGACCAACCCCTTGGATTACTCTACTGGCAAGCCCACGCTAGCCTTGGGTTTCCCAAACTCCGCAGGCAAGCAAATTCAAGATTGGTTACCTGGCGCCCATGTGGTGAAAGCCTTCAATATCATCAGCGCCACGCGCATGATCGAGCCCAAGTTTGCAGACGGCACGCCCGACATGTTTATCGCAGGCAACGACGCAGCCGCCAAAGCGCAGACGGCAGACATCTTGAAAAGCTTCGGATGGCGCAGCGCTATCGACATGGGCGACATCAGCAAAGCATACTTGCTCGAAGCCCTGGCCATGACGTGGATTGACTACGGAGTAAGCCGCAACCACTGGACGCACGGCTTCAGTTTGCTCAGCGCAAATGCTTAGCCCGTTTGCCATAGATCGCATCTGCAATCGACAGTGAGCGCCGTC
>JAYVDN010000484.1:0-5144 GCA_043749385.1 Polaromonas sp. | reverse complement strand
AAATCGGCGGTTTGGAGCCTTTTTTAGGATAGTAATAGGGCTGCAGCCCTTTAGAATGATGCGGGAGCAGCTCCTGTATATGTAGCGCTTTAATTTGGGTAAGCAGGCCCGCAGGGGTGCGCGAGGCGCTTGCCAGCGGCCAAAACCGCCCCTGCGATGCCAATCCAGGCCTTCGCCCTTTTCCATTGCCGTGGCTTGAATGCCCGGCTTTGTCAGCCCTCGGTCGCGAAGCACTCCCACCGACCAGCCCTCTTTCGCCAAGCCCTCTTTCGCCGACCTGCTTCGCTGGCCGTGCCCCCGGTAAACGGCTGACCAACGTTGGCACCAACTGGGCCTCGCAGGCGGGGTTGTGCCCGCTCGAATGCGCAGGGATGCACTTGGGTGGGCTTGGATGCACTTGGGTGGGCATGGATGCACTTGGATGGGCATGGATGCACTTGTATGGGCTTGGATGCACCGCCATACGCCATGCAGGGGCGCTACATATACAGTAGCTGCTACCGCATCATTCTATTGGGCTGCAGACCGATTCGTATATTAAAAACGGCTCCAAACCGCCGATTTGGAGGCATTTTCGGGCTGCAAACGCCGCCGACGGCCTTTGGAAAACCCTTAAATTATGCGAATTTGTGTACCTTGTTAGATTCTCAGCGAAATTCGTGATGTATTTAACGAAAAACAGGCGGTTTTCACACGACTCCTTTTTTTTTAAGGTTTTTTCAAAACTCCATAGCGTGAATCAAGTGATCGCTCCATTGCAGATTCACTGCGGGGGCGCGATGCTCGCTTCGTCGTCAGCCACGCTCTGATGCCGCAGTTTGTTAAGAAAGCCGCGCCGTTTTGCCATTAACGCCTGCTCGCGTCGGATGATGTTGTCCCACAGGGTGTCGGCACCGGGGTGCGTCCAGCCCAGAGCACGTTGCGCTTTGGCCGAGCTGTAGCACAGGTGGCCACGAGACGCATCCACCGTATCGCGCGACAAAAATGCCGGTAGGCCTAGCGCGCGCTGCAAGGGCTCCGCCAGCCACAGTTGCGGGCGCATGAACCAGCGCGGCAACCACAGGCGCACCTTCATGCCACCGGGGTGGCGCGCCAATTGAGCGAACATGCCCTTTAGCGTCATGCAGTGGCCAGCAAAGATGTAGTCTTGCCCAATGGGTGCGTTTTGCGCCGCCAGGCAAAGGCCTTCGGCCAGCGCTTGTACATCCACAAAGCCTAGCGTACAGTCGCCCCCAAAAGCCATCGGCGGCATGGCACCCAACAGGTGCATGCGCATGAAGTAGCCAAATGCCGAATGGTCGTTAGCACCCACCACGGCACCAGGCATGGCGATTACCAGGGGCAAGCCCTTGGCACGCCAGGCCAGCGCCACTTGATGCGCGTCCGCTTTGGTGCGGGCGTAAGGTGTCACGTTGCGACCGTCGTGGCGGTGCGTTTCATCTCGGAGCACCGCTGGATCAGGCGCATAGCCACTGCTCCCCAGCCCCACCACAGAAGAGACATACACGGTGCGCGGCACGCCAGCTTGCAGTGCAGCGCCCAGCACCAGATCAGTACCCACCACGTTGACCTGCTGCATGCGCGCCTGAACAGCAGCATTGCCGCCAAATTCGTAAACCCCTGCGTTGTGCATCACCAAATCCATGCCGGCCATGGTTTGGGCCAGGCCTTGTGCTTGCGTCACATCGCCAGGCACCAGGGTGCAGCCTTGCGCGGCCAGCCAGCAAGCCGGTGCGCTCGCCACATCACGCACCAGCGCATGCACCTGCCAGCCGCGCTGGCGCATCTTGCTCACGATGTTTTGGCCAATGAAGCCAGTGGCTCCGGTTAAAAGTACTTTCATTGCGGATCCCTCGCGTGCTTGTTAGGGTCTTGCAAATCGGTGCTGGCCCCTTGGCGGTGCCCTTGCGCCGAACCTTGGTGCGGCTTGACTTTCGATACTTTGCTAAAGTGTGATCAGGAATGATCTTCCGCCCAGAGGTTAGCGTAAAAATTGCGCCTCAGAAATAGTCTATTTGTATTAGACGTGCTTTTGGAGATGGGTGTACGCTATTGAAAAAATAGCTACTCCCGCATTATTTTATTGCGCCAGAGGGCGAAACACCTTCAAACCCTGCGCGTCAGGGTCACCTTGTGGTGAGGCGTCGCCGCGTGCAGCTAGCATTGGGCCACCAGCGGCGCGTAGTTCGCCCGATAGACCGGGTTAGCCAAGAGGCGCGTCATCAGGTCGCGAACCATAGGCGGGAGATTTCTTATCCGGTCCCGGCGGTGGGTCTGCTCATGCACCCACCGGATGCGTTCTGTGCGTTTGCTGGCGTATTCGCCAAGCACCTGCACGGCACCTCGTCCCGACGTAATCAGCTCAGACAGCACGATGGCGTCCTCAATCGCCATGGCCGCGCCCGAGGCCATGTTGGGTGAGGTGGCATGGGCGGCGTCGCCGATGAGCAGCACGTTGCCAGCGCCGCATGGCTGCTGAAGGATGTCCTCGATCGCACCAAAGTGAATCGGGTCCGAAGGCTGAAGCTGCGCCAATGCTTGCGTTACCGTGCTGGCGTAAGTGGCAAAGCGCGAGCGCAGCCGCTCTAATCGACCCTCTAGCGGGTCAGTTATGGGGTGGGCCACCACGGCGTCGGCATAGCAGTAGGCCTGGCCATGACCGACGGGGATAAACAGGAAGACTCCGCGCGCTCCCATAAAGGCCGTCCATCCCGTGATGGATGCCGGGCACTGCACCAGAAACCGCCAGCCCACCTGACCACAAAAGCGCGGCTGAACAGTGCCAAACACCAGTTTGCGTACGGACGAACGCACGCCGTCGGCACCGACTACGAGGTCATAGGTGCGTTCCTGCCCATCATTGAACTGCACCACAGCGCAGTCGTCTCGCTGCGCAAGGGACGCTACGGTGGTCGAGAAGCGAACCGGCGCCGCCCCCAAGGCATTGACCAACGTGCTCTGCAGGTCAGCGCGGCGAATACCGACACACGGGCCGCAGCTAGCCCATACGCTGGCTGTGTCAATCACCGCCAGTTGCCCTCCCCGGTGGTTCATGAGGGTCTGGGTTTTTATCAGTGCGCCGTCACGCAGCACATCGTCCGCCAGATTAAGCGAACCCAGAGCGCGCATCGCGTTGCCAACCAGATAGATGCCAGCGCCATGCACCGGCCATGTTGCCTGGCGTTCAACTATTTCAGCATCCAAGCCCTGGCGCTTCAAAGAAATCGCCAAAGTCAGGCCCGCCATACCGGCACCGACAATGAGCACGCGTTTGATCTGGGGCATAAACTGCTTTCAGAAAATAGAGTCGCCTAATCAGTAGTGACAATTCAGCAGTGACAATTTTTTCCACACAATTTAGCGTGAAAATACAGAGTTGGAAATAGTCCATCTGTACTAGGCGCGCTTTTGGAATCAGGCAGACGCTATTAAAAAAGTAGCTTCTACCGCAATATTCTATTGGGCTAGAGGGCTAAATGCTTTAAAACTCAAGACATCAGGGTGCCTCAAGGCGTATTACGCGTCAGGCTCGCGGTGTGCAAGGCGCTTACCCATAAAAACACTCAGTGGATGGTCCGGATACGCTCCAAACGGCCCGCGCCTTGTGTACCCTTGCTTGCTGTAGAAAGCCAGCGCTTCTGGTTGGTAGGGCCCTGTTTCCAAGAGCAACTCCTCGCACCCAGCCCCGAGCGATGACGCCTCAAGCTCAACCAGCAGGCTACGCGCAACTCCCTGACCACGGTTCTGCGGGCGCACGTACATTCGTTTCAGCTCACCCACACTGGCTGCGATGACGACCGCACCACAACCCACAGCCGTGCCTTCGCCATCCCGCGCCACCATAAATATCACGTTCGATTTCTTGAGCGACGCCAGATCCAGCGCATACCGCGCCTCGGCCGGATACAGCGTGTCTTGGTACGCATCTAAGTCTGCAATGAGTGCAATGACTTCCGGCTGGTCGGGAGATTCTTTTGATACCTGCATGCGAAGTGTTCTGCGGTTCAACGTTCAAATTGAGGGGCGCCGTGAGGCGGCCGTTCGAAGCATAGGTTAGCCCCCGCCATTCTCTAGATACATCTTGACTTTAAAGAACATAAAGAAGTGCACTACCGCAACGCTGATAGGTGCCGCAACGACGGAACCAATCAGCCAAAGTGCGGAATTGAGTTTCTGGGCCGAACTTAGCTTGTACAAGAGCAAACACCAATAGATAAACAGGGCTAACGAAGCAAGAAGGGCGTAGCCGAGCGCTGGCCCCCATCCTCGCGAACCGTTGCTCGGCGGTGCTGCATAGGTCAGCACCGCCCAGGCACCCAGCAGTAAAGCGAACATGGCTACAAAGCACCAATTCCATCGCCGAAAATTTGTGGCAGTATCGCTAAATAGCAGGAAGTACATGGTCGCTCCTGAGGTTGGTCTTGTGATGGCTAACGTTTGAGGCCACCGGCATGCAGCATGCGCCGCGCAGCGGCACCCTGCTGCTGTGTGTCCGTGTGGGCCGAAAGGTTATGCCTTGACAACGTACGTACCCGCCGCCATATCTCCCAGCCGACGACTTTGCGCCCCGAGAGCGAAAACCCAGTCAAACACGCCAAGTCCAATGAACAAGTTGCGTATCAAAGAGTGAGGCAGAGAACAGGGTTCACCGGTTCGGACTTGAAGAACCTTTATACACATTACGCGTTTGCCGACACTTTGTCCGGAGCGCGCATCCTTGAAAAATGTGTAGGCGAACAACAGCAGAAGTGACGTGTACCCAACGAAGTCCGAAATCTGCTTAGACGCAACGAGATAGACGGGGAAGTTGACTAGAAAAAGCAATGCGCAGATACCCCCGAAGTCAATGGCACCGGCAATGAACCTTTTCCAAAGAGGTGCAAGGGTTGCGAGGTCAATCTCGTGAGCGGCGCTTAGGCGACGTGTCGGACTATTAACTGCGTCGTTAGTTCCACTCCGAGACTGCAATTCGGCCACGAGTACACCTCGCGCCTGTTCGGTCAGATCAGTACCCTGAAGCTTGAGGAGTTCGTCGGTTTCGAGCCGCGAATAGTGTTGCTTTAAGTAGTCCAAAGATTCCTCCATGTAATTGCGTTGATCGAGCCCACCTCTTTCAAGGCATAACGTAATGTAGACCGCAATAC
>JAYVDN010000483.1:0-4420 GCA_043749385.1 Polaromonas sp. | reverse complement strand
AGCCGGTTGGGCTTTGTAGCTGTTGACCTCGCCTATTTTGATGACGTCTTGCGCCTGGGCAGAACTCACCGAGAGCATCAGGCCCGCCAATGAGATAGCGCTGACAGCGAAGGTATTCAGTAATGCGAGGGGTAGTTTCATGAAAATTCCTGCTTAAGGTTGACTAAACACTATTGTGATGGATTGCGCTCACCGAAGTCCATCTTGCCCTTTTATTTCGTGGGTTTGCAAGCCACCGATGCGCGCCAGAGGCCTGCCGCTGTCGGTGACGACCACGGCGACCACAATTTCATTGGCACGCGGGGCATCCGACACCCGCGCCTCCATGGCATCAAAGTGGCTGCGCACAAAGGCGGCGTCTTTGTGACCCAGGGGCACGTCAATGGCGGTACCCAAGCCGCCGCGCTTTTTGCTCGACGGCACTAAAGCCGCGCCCTTCTCCACGGCCGCGCGCAGCGGCGCGCCCAGCTTGGGGTGCAATATGGCCGCCGCATGCTCCAGCTCGCCCGCCTCGCCCACTATGGCTGCCTTGCCATAGCTGTGCGCCCGGCCGGGTGCAATGCCCAGTGCCTGCACGCATTTTTGCCCCAACAGTGCGCCCAGCTCCTCGCCAATGGCGATCAACTCGTCCAGGTTCTCGATGTAGTTGCCCGCGTAGGGGTTGTCAATCACCGCCATGGCCAGCGCGCGGCGCGTGGGTGGGGCGATGGTTTTGCCCATCTCTTGGTGGGTCTCGTCCACTTGCACAATGATTTTTCGAATGGTGGCTGGCATGGTGTGTCCTTGTTCAATAGATTCGTGGCGGATGGGAGCTTCTAGCGCAAACCATCCCACTTGCTGATGGCGTTGGCGGCCAAGCCGCCCACCCGCGCGTGCACGCGCGCGCCGGTGCTCATCACCAGGATGAAGACAATTTCATCGGGCAGCGGCGCGCCCGGCACGCGCACCTCGATGGCGTCAAAATGGCTGCGCACATAGCTGGCGTTGATATGCGTCAGCGGCACGTCTAACGTGGTGCCCGGTGCGCCGACTTTTTTGGTGGAGGCTACGATGGCCAGAGCATTGCCCGGTTGCCCCGATTTATCGTCGGCGCCCCCTTTGACATAGGCGTTCCGATCCCCCTTCCAGCCCAGCAGCTCGCGCATGGCGTAGCCACCGGGTACGTGCCATAGCGCACCGTGCTCCAGCTCGCCTGCGGCACCAATGATCGCGCCTTTGCCGTAGCTTTCTATGCGCTCAGCGGGCACGTCCATGGCAGCGCGCAGGCGCTCCGCCATTTGAACGCCTACGGGGCCCAGCGCATCCATCATCGGCACAATATTGGCTTCATAGCGGCCCGCAAAGGGGTTGGTCAGCACCGCGCCAATGGCACCGCGCAGCAAAGGCGTGGCCGCTGGTGGCCCGAACTCGTGGTGGATCTGCTCCACATGGGTGAAGATGCGGCGGATATCAATCATGGGTGTGGTCATTGTGGGGAGTCCATGGTGTCAATAAGCAAATAGCGCGCCCATCGGTTGACCTTGCAACGGATTATTGGGTGAATTTCTTTGTGAATGAGCTCGTTGTGGATTCACGGTCACCGACCCATTGATGGGATTAAGCAAAGCCGTTTGATTTTGGCAAACCAGGGCCGCCGACCAGATCAACCCTTGGGCCTGCAGCGCCTGCGCACACGCCCGCCCCGCATGCAAGGCATGCTGCACCAGCCCAGGCTCCAGGCGCGGTACATCCACAGTGACGGCCATGTCGCCCAAATCACTATCGTCTTTCAGCTGGTTGGCAGGCCTGCGCACAATCCGTGGGTCTACTACGTTAACTGCATTGGCTATCACCGTGGCGGCAGCATCGGCCTGCGCGGCGGTAGCGGCCAGTACCGTCACGCTGTCGGCGATGCCCAGCGAGAAGCTGCGTCCGCGCCAGCCGCTGGTGGCCACGCCGCGCACGGGCTGCGCGCTGTGCACTTCAAACTGGCCTTGAGTCAATAACTCTCCATCAGCGCTGTCCACCCGCAAGTGGGTCACGTCAGCGCAAATGCCCACGCGCACCGATTGCGAAGCGGCCAAGTACAACGCAATATCACCGCCGTTGTTCACCCAAGCGCGCTGCACGCCGCTTGCGGCATAGCAAGCCACCAGCTCCTGCGCCACGGCTCCTGCCACTGCCGCCATCGGGGTGATGAAAGTGCTTTGGTAGGGCATACAAGCGTCCCACATGCGCCGCGCAACCGGCCCGCGCACAGGGCAGGCACTGCCGCGCACTGGTTGGCGCAGCAAGGGTAGCTCTTGCACCAGCTCATCAAGCAGCATGGCAAAGCGCTTCCACGCGCGCTCATGCGCCAGCGCCAGCGCAGTGGGGCTGCCGCTGGCCCCCACGATGATGTCCATCGGGCCATGCTGTAGGTGCCAGCGGCCGTCGGGGAGTTGCATGCGGTGTGCGGTCATGGCCTGGTACCTTTACCCTAGCAGCGGGGGCGTGCCCACAGGCCAAGCCTGGGCTGCAGGCAACTGCATCCATTGGCGGGCCAAGGGCGCGCCTTCCTGGTGCCATGCCCCACTGCGCAATGCATCTTGCAGCGTGCGCACGTAGTCCATATGCCCTCCTAGTGCGCGGTAATCGTCCAGCGTCATGCAAAACTCGATGGGCGCCACGATGGCGGGCGTGGGCACGGTGCCAAAGCTGTTGTCGGGCATGCGCATCACGTCCACCATCACGGTAATGCCGCCGCCCGGCCACACATAGGCGGGCGCGCCGCCGCAGGTCACGTTCACCAGCGCGTCTTTGATGGCGCGGGTGAGCAGCACCGGGTTGTCCGTCACGCCTGCTCGCAGGCTGCCGCCAGCCCCGGCCAGAAACAACACGGTCGTCAACGAAGGCTCGCAGTTCTCACCAATGCGCTCCACTACGCGGCGCACGTCAACGGGCATGGCGTGCTCCACCGGGCGCAGCGCATCGTCCAGCACATACCAGCTGGCGTGCTCGCCGGTGGTCGAGGTCATCAGCAAACGCAGGCCGGGCCAGGCCTCGCTGGCGTCCCAGCCTTCGATGATCGACAGCGGATCGGCAATATCAGTGCCGCCCCAGCCGGTGCCTGGGTTGGCCACCTGAAAATAACGCCCAGGGGTGGATTTGCGCCCCCGCATCTGGATGCCCGATGCGCGCATGTCCAAGCAGCGGCCCGCCTGGTGCTGGGTCAGCACCCCAGTGATATGGTCGTCCACCACCACCACCTCGTCGGCCACACCCAAAAACTGTTTGGCAAAAATACCCACAGCGGCCGAGCCGCAGCCTACCCGCATGCGCTTTTCTTCCACGCCGTTGACAAAAGGTGCCCGGCCTGCCTGGATGGTGACTTGCGCGCCGCCGTCGATCTGCAAATCTACCGCCTGCTTGTTGCCCAGCAGGTGCATCACCTCCAGCGCCACGCGGCCTTCCTTTTTGCTGCCGCCGGTGAGGTGGTGCACCCCGCCCAATGACAACATTTGCGATCCATACTCGGCCGTGGTCACATGGCCCACCACCTCACCTTTGCAGCACACGCTGGCTTGCTCGTCGCCCAAAAATCGGTCGGTGTCGATTTTGACTTTGAAACTGCAATAGCTGAAAATCCCCTCGGTGACCACCGTCACCATGTCTACCCCCGCCGCTTGCGACGAGACGATAAAGGGCGCGGGTTTGTAGTCCGGGTAAGTAGTGGATGAGCCTACGCCAGTGATAAACACTTCGTCGGCCAGCAGCAGGTCACCGTTCCAGCTGGGTTGTTCTCTGCTGGACTTTTCATCTGCGGTGGCCGAGTCTGCTTGGGTACCGTCTGCATCCGTAGTGACGGAGCGCGCCACGAAGGGCACCAGTTTCACCTCTTGGTCACCCAAGCTACGCCGCAACAGCACCACCGGGTCCACCCGCACCAAGCTGCCGCCTTGGTTGGCATACCGGTCGCAGGCACCGCTTCGGCCATCCGATATCTGGCACAGCACCGGACAGGCATTGCACACCACTTTGTCAGCGCTGATCCGCTCGTCACGCGGCGCGGTCATTTCAGTCGCCCGAGTTTGTGTGGCGTCCTGCAAGCCAGGCAATCCGTCGGTCTTTGTGTGCTCTGTCATCTGGGTGATTGTCTGACTGGTGTTTGCAAGTGATTGGGTGGAAATCACAATGTAGCGTATGTGCATGGGGGGTGCAATAGGCATTACTGGTACTGATTCCATTTCTACATCATTAATGTCTAGGCGCGGAGCCGCAGACAGTGCTGTAGCACGGCAAGGCGACGCAACAACGACAGTAATGATTTAGAAATGGAATGAGACAAACAAGTGCATTCTGTTGGTATGTACTCAAATGGCAGTTTGAAAATGTCGCTCCTGGTTGGTTGGCTAGCGGCACCTCGGGAAGTTTTGCTGCAAAAATCTTGCGAAAACACGCG
>JAYVDN010000482.1:0-4342 GCA_043749385.1 Polaromonas sp. | reverse complement strand
TTAAAATATCGCGGGAGCAGCTATTTATTAAATAGCACTCCTAAATCGCCACGACAATTGGAAAGCTGGCCCGCAAACCGTCAGCACCGGGGGTAAAAGCCGCCGTCACAGCGGCGCGGTCGGTGTCGTCACGCAAATTGCGCCACACAAAGTCACGCGCATTGCTGCTCTCTCCTTGCACATACAGCTGGGTGGTGAGCAACTGGCGTTTGCCCAAGCGTACCTTTACGTGGATGTGTGGTGCCCGGCCCGTGTAGGCCACGGGCCGTATGGTGCGAAAGCGGTACTGCCCATCCGCGCCCACCACCACTTTGCCAAAACCTTGAAAAGCTTTGTCGGCAAGGCCACCGTCGCCAGGGTGGTGGTAGTGGCCAGCTTCGTCGCACTGCCAAATTTCTACCTGCGCGCCGGCTACGGGCTTGCCTTGCAAATCCGTCACCGTGCCCTCGACCCAGCTGGGCTGGCCTCGGCGGTAGGCCAAGCTGCCGCTCTGCAGCAGGTCAAAGTCGCTGTCGGCGGGCAACTCTGTGGGGTAGAAAGGCCCTTCGGTTTGGCCGGGGGTAGCGCGGCGCGCAGGCAGGCTTTGAGCGCGCGCGCCAAGCCAGAGGGCGGGCGTGGCCACCAGCGCGGCAGACAGGGTGCGGCGGTAGGGGTTGGGAACGTGGTGGGGGTGCGGCATGCGGTCACCTCAGCTAAAGGATGGTTGGAGAGCATGGGCTCCCCAGAAGTTCATCGCCATGATCGCCTTCTGCCCCCTAGATGTCAACCTTACAGAAGTCTGTTCACACCTGCCAACCCGTGCACACTGGCCCGCCCTGAGTTACCATGAAGAGCCCTACCAACTTACCCTTCAAGGTCCTTTAGCCGACTTTGCCTGCACCATGCTCCCCGGTTACCTTACCAAACAAGAGCAGATCGCGGTGCGCGGCGTGGCTGATGTAAGCATTTGCTCGCTGCTGGACCGCAACCAGTTCTTTGACCCTGCGGACGAGGCTTTGAACCTAGGTATTTCATCGGCCACGTGGCCGCTGTTTGGCTTGCTATGGCCCTCCAGCGCGCAACTGGCAGCGCGCATCGCGCTGCGCCCGGTGGATGCGAATGAGCATATTTTAGAAATTGGCTGCGGGCTGGCGCTGGCCAGTATCGTGGCGCACCGGCGCGGAGCCGACATTACCGCCAGCGATTGCCATCCTTTGGCGGCGGGTTTTTTGCAGCGCAATCTGCGCTTGAACCATTTGCTGCCGATGCCCTATGTGCATGGACAGTGGGGAAGTGCTCCCATGGCCGCGCCGCAGCTTGCTCACTGCGTCCCTGAGGCGTCCAGACCCTATGGCTTGATCATTGGCAGTGATGTTTTGTACGAACGCGATAGCCGTGGCGAGCTGGCCAGCTTCATCGCCCAGCACGCCGCCCCGGTAGCCCAAGTGTGGATCGTAGACCCCGACCGCAGCAACCGCTCGGCTTTCAGTCAACGCATGGCGGCCCAAGGGTTTAGCCTGCGCGAGGAGAGGCTGGACACCGCTGCGGTCGACGCGCAAGCGGCGTACAAAGGTCGGCTGCTGGTTTACAGCCGCAGTGGTTAGTCAAATATATCGTTCAGCCACGACTTCTTGCGCCGTGGGTACTGACCACCGGCGCCCCGGTAGTCTGAGTCTTGGAATTCAGTGGGGTAGTTCGAGCCTGCTGTAGCGTGGCTGCGCGCTGGCACCACCGCTGGTGAATGCAGGGCGGCTTTCTCCATCAGCTTGTCCAGCTCGCCACGGTCTAGCCATATGCCTCGGCATTGCGGGCAGTAATCAATCTCAACGCCTTGGCGCTCGGTCATCACCAGAGCGGTGGTAGGGCAGGTGGGGCAGTGCATAAGTGTTTCCTTGGACAGTGCTGGGTTTAGCCGTCAAAACCCATAACGGGGTGGCGGGTTGGTGTGTCGTGGCGCTCAGCGCTGCGTGCATGCCGGTTGCCGCGCTGCACGCTGCGCACCAGTACCCGTGCTGCCCGGCCCAAAGCGGCTTCTATGGCGCAGCGCCAATCGTGGGCCATGGAGGTCACCACTACCGTGCCCGCGTGCTCGGTTTTCAGCTCCAGTTGGCAGCGCTTGTCAATGCCGCCGCGCGGGCCGTTCACGTCGGACAGATGCACGGTGGCGCGGGGTACTAGCCAGCTCAGACGGCGCATGACAAATTGCAGGCGGCGCACGGTCAGTTCGCGCATTTGTTGGCCTTCGGGGTCGCGGGATTCAAAAACAACTTGCATCACATAGCTCCTATGAAAAATCCGTTCAGATTGAAGGGAGACTCTAGGTTAAGCCGCATAGCGAACTGAAGAAAGCAGAGAATCGCGAACCATGGATTCGTAAAAACCTGAGCTTTTATTTTTGCAGGGCGGGGACTGGCCATGAGCGTTGACTTCAGTTACCGGCATCTTTACTATTTTTGGGTGATTGCCAAAGAGGGCGGTATGGCGCGCGCCGCAGACCGGCTGGACATGGCCGTGCAAACTGTGAGCGCATAGGTGCGTGAGCTGGAGCGCGCGCTGGGCCATACCCTGCTCAAGCCCGCTGGGCGCGGCTTGGTAATGACAGACGCTGGCGTTGCAGCCATGCGCCAAGCCGAGCAAATTTTTCAACTCGGCGAGCAATTGCCAAGTGTGTTGCGCGACGCCATCGGCACGCCCCATGTGCGGCTGACAGTGGGCATCTCTGAGGGTCTGCCCAAGCTGGTGGTGCGTCGGTTGATGCAGCCCGTGATGCAGACAGCCCATTTGCGATTGCTCTGCCGTGAAAATGATTTTGAAGATCTGTTGGGCGACTTGGCCTTGCACCGCTTGGACGTGGTGTTGGCCGACAGGCCCGCACCACCCAATCCGAACTTGAAGGTGTATAGCCATGCACTGGGTTCATCGGCCATCGCATGGTACGCCCCCACAGCGCTGCATGCGCAGGCCCAAAATGGCTTTCCGCGTTCACTCGCGCAGGTGCCGGTGCTGCTACCGTCCACGCATGTTGCAGTGTGCGCCCGCACAGACCATTGGTTTGAGCGCCACGCCATTAAGCCGCGCACGGTAGGTGAGTTTGAAGACAGCGCTTTGCTGAAGACTTTTGGCGCGGCTGGCATGGGCGTTTTTCCGGCGGCGCAGATGGTGCACGACGACCTGGTCGCGCGCTACGACGTCAAGTACGTCGGCCCTTGCGACGGCGTGGAGGAACGTTATTTCGCCATTGGTGCGCAAAAGAAAGTGCTGCACCCTTTGGTGCAGGCGCTGCTGCCTGCGCAAACATTGGGTAAACGCTGAGCATGCATCTTATCGGCCACTAACCCAATAGAATAGAGCGGGAGCAACTATTAAATAAATAGCTATTTGGAGGTTTTCATGGCCAGTAGCCGGTCCGCATAGTCTTGCCAGCGGGCATCTTTGGCTATGCCTTTGAATACACCTTCTCCAGCTTGGTCGGCCACCCACTGCTGTTTGTCGGCGGTGGCTGTGGGCATGAAGGGTTCAAAGCCTGCCTCGCGCACCGTATTGGCGGCTTCGCGCATTTCTTCGGCCCGGCGCTTGCCGTGCTGCACCACGCGGCTGAACAAGTAGGCACCCTGCTCTTGCCAGTCGATGCCGGGGTAGGTCTCTTGCAAGGTGGGCAGCACATAGTCTTCTACGCCGTAGGCGCGGGCTGTGGTGTAGCTTTCAATTACCAGCGCCTCCAGGCCTTTGATCATCACACTGCGGCACATTTTGATGGCGCTGGCGACGCCCAGTTTCTCGCTGACTTGCTTTGCATCCAGTTGCCATGCCGTCAGCGCTGCGGCCAACTCCGAGGCCTTGGGCCCGCCCAAGAGCATGGGCACCTTGATGCCGTAGGGCGGCACCGAGGTCATTACGCCCGCTTCTACATAGTGGGCGCCCGCGGCCTCGATGGCGGCAGCGCATTGCTGCTTG
The DNA here is from genome assembly GCA_043749385.1 of Polaromonas sp. Classification (GTDB taxonomy): domain Bacteria; phylum Pseudomonadota; class Gammaproteobacteria; order Burkholderiales; family Burkholderiaceae_C; genus JAAFIP01. Next base: position 409 of record JAYVDN010000482.1, on the reverse strand, counting down.
GTGCCGGGGGAGGCTGAGTTCAGGTCTAAAAAAACGCTGCCTGGGCGGATGTGCTGGGCGGCTTCTTGCGCGACCGCCAAGGTGTTGGATGCGGTGACTGCGGACAGGATGAAGGTGGAGGCCTCGCACAGCGCCTGCATGGACGCGCAAGCTTGCACGCCTGCTGCGGCGGTATGGGCGTGCTCGGCATCGCGTGTGGCGGGGCTTGCAAACTTCAAGTCCCACGCAGCCACTGTGGTGACACCGGGTTTGGTTTTAAGGCCTGCGCAAAAGGTTTTGCCTACTTCGCCGTAGCCGATCAGGCCAATTTGGTTTAAGTTCATTATTGCTTCTCAATCTTCGCCCGCGCGATCACGTCGGCCCAGCGTTTGATCTCGCTGGCCAGCAAATCGCCCACTTGCTCGGCGGT
>JAYVDN010000481.1:0-4418 GCA_043749385.1 Polaromonas sp. | reverse complement strand
TCTGTCCTCCACTTTCCATAAAATCAACCCCTATGAACCATATCACCGCCATCATCCTCGCCGGGGGCCGCGGCTCGCGCATGGGCGGGGTCGACAAAGGCCTGCAAAGCTTTAACGGCGTGCCGCTGGCGCTTCACACCCTTATGCGCCTGCAAATGCAGGAAGGTGGCTTGGTAGCCGAGACCATGGTCAACGCCAACCGCAACCTGGCCGCCTATGAGGCCATGGGCGTATCGGTGTGGCCTGATGCCTCACTGGATGCTTTTGCTGGGCCTTTAGCGGGATTCTTGACGGGCTTGGAGCGCTGCGAAACGCCCTATTTACTCACCGTGCCCTGTGATACCCCGCTCTTCCCACTCGACCTGGCCCAGCGGCTGGCTGGCGCACTAGAGCAAGGCAACTTTGAGATTGCCGTGGCCAGCGCCCCCGAGCTGGACGATGCAGGCCACAGCCGCACGCGCACCCAGCCCGTGTTTTGCCTGCTCCGCGCCGACCTGATGGAAAGCCTGATGGCGTTCATGCAAGGCGGTGGCCGCAAGATCGATGCGTGGACGGCGCAGCACCGCAGCGTGGTGGTGCCGTTTGATTTACCCGGTGACGACCCGCGTGCCTTTGCCAATGCCAATACGCTGGCTGAGCTGCACGCGTTGCAAACTTAAGAGCCCCTCAAGTTCATTTTGCTGTTTCAGACAAGCTATCAAATAAATAGCTTCTCCCGCACTATTTGAAAGTGCAATAAGGCAAAATAGCACCATTCTTCCACCCTTCATCGCTAGGCAAATCCGATGGGACTGAAGCTATTTCGCAGCACCGGCTACAACAGCATTTTGGACACCCAAACTGCCGCCTTATGGCAAAAGACCAGTAAGGGCCCGCTGGGGCGCAACCCTGTCGCCTTGGTGGCTGGCGTCAGCCTATGGCTGGCCACAGTAGGCAACTGGGCGCTATGGCGCGAGCTGAGCCGCTTGGGCCAACTGCAAAGCGCAGGGGGCTACGCTTTTGCGGTAGCGTTTGGCTGCATCATCTTTGGCGCGCTGTGTACCTTGGGTGCGTTTCTAGCCTGGCGGCGTAGCATCAAGCCCGCGCTGGTATTTGTATGCCTGGCCGCCGCCTTGGGCATGCACTTCATGCTCAGCTACGGCGTGGTGATTGATACCACCATGATAGTCAACGTATTGCAAACCGATCCGCGCGAGACGCGCGACTTGCTGAGCTGGAAAATGCTGTTCACCGTGCTCGTCGTGGCTGGCCTGCCATCGCTCTGGCTCTACAAGCAAAATGTGCAGCGCCTCACCTTGCCAAAGCAGGCCTGGCGCAATGTGGTGTTTAGCTTGGTCGCCTGCGTCATCATGATAGTGGCGTTAGCGCTGTCTTTTCAAACCTTCTCGTCCAATATGCGCAACCACACGCAGCTGCGCTATTTGATCAACCCACTTAACTCCCTCTACGCCCTGGGCAACTTGGCCACCAAGCCCCTGCGCAAAGGCCCCATGGCCATGGTCAAGCTGGGTGAAGACGCCAAGCTGGGCGCAAGCTACGCACTGCCCGCCAACAAGCCACCGCTGATGCTACTGGTAGTGGGCGAAACCGCGCGGGTAGGCAACTTTGGCATCAACGGTTACGCACGGCCCACCACGCCCGAGCTGGCCGCCCTGGCCAGCACCGAGCGCATGGCCAGCCTGCGCAATGTGTGGAGCTGCGGCACCAGCACCGCCACCTCCCTGCCCTGTATGTTCAGCCACCTGGGCAAAGAGGCCTTTGAATCGCGCAACGCCAACTATGAAAACCTGGTGGACGTGCTGCAACGCGCGGGCTTGGCTGTACTGTGGCTAGACAACCAGTCTGGCTGCAAAGGCCTGTGTGACCGCATACCGAGCGCTGATATCAGCAACAGCAAAGATGCCAAGCTGTGCGAGGGCGGTGAATGCTTTGATGCCGTCATGCTGGCCAAACTGGACGAACGCATTGCCGCCTTGAGCGCAGCGCAGCGCGCCAAAGGCGTAGTCGTAGTGATGCACCAGATGGGCAGCCATGGTCCGGCCTATTACAAGCGCGTACCCGCTGCGTTTAAAAAGTTCACCCCTGGATGCGACAGCAACGCACTGCAAGACTGCTCGCGGGAGCAGGTGGTCAACAGTTACGACAACACCATTGCCTATACCGATCACTTTTTAGCCTCTGCGATTAAGTGGCTTAAAGCCAAGGACAGCGTTGCGCAAGCAGCCATGGTCTACGTAGCAGACCATGGCGAGTCTTTGGGTGAAAACAATATCTACCTGCACGGCCTGCCTTATGCCATAGCCCCCGATGTGCAAAAACGTGTGCCCTGGATTACGTGGCTCTCCAGCAGCTATGCCGCGCGCAGCAAAGTAGATGTGGCCTGCCTCAATACCCGCGCCGATACCCGGCTGAGCCACGACAGCTATTTTCACTCGGTAGTGGGTCTATTGGATGTGAAAACCGCCGTCTACCGGCGTGATCTGGATGTGTACGCGTCTTGCGTGAAGTGATCGCCCAGCTAGCAGCAGGGTTTGCTTTAAGCCGCGCCAAACCCGCCGCCCCCCGGTGTGTGAATCTCAAACACGTCACCCGGCTGCATCTCAGTTTGGCCAATGTGTTTTAGCTCTTCTACCCGGCCATCCGCACGCACTACACGGTTAACTCCTGGCAGACCTGCAGAGCCACCCGCCATGCCAAAGGCCGGGTGTACGCGGCCATTACTCAAGATGCTGGCTGTCATGGTTTTCAAAAACTTCACGCGCCGCACACCGCCATTTCCACCGCTGAACTGGCCTGCACCACCGGAGCCCTGGCGAATGGCGTAGCTCTCCAAGCGCACCGGGAATCTGAACTCCAGCACCTCGGGGTCGGTCATGCGCGAGTTGGTCATATGCGCTTGCACTACCGACGTGCCGTTAAAGCCACTCACTACTTTGCCCTGTGCATCCAGCTCACCGCCCGCACCACTGCCACCCGAGATGGTTTCGTAGTACTGGTGCGTGGCATTGCCAAAAGTAAAGTTATTCATCGTCGGCTGGCCCCCGGCCATCACGCCCAGCGCGCCATACAAACAGTTGGTAATGCAGGTAGACGTCTCCACATTACCCGCCACCACGGAGGCAGGTGGGTTGGGGTTGAGCATGCTGCCCGGTGGGATGATGACTTTGAGGGGTTTAAGGCAACCTGCGTTGAGCGGAATATCGTCGTCTACCAAGGTGCGGAACACATACAGCACCGCCGCCATGCACACGGCCGTGGGCGCGTTGAAGTTGTTAGTGAGCTGCGGTGAGGTACCGGTAAAGTCAATCTCAGCGGTACGCTCAGCGGCGTTCACGCGAATGGCTACCTGGATGTGCGCGCCATTGTCTAGCGGCAAGCTGAACTGCCCATCTTTCAGGCGCGTGATCACGCGGCGCACCGACTCTTCGGCGTTGTCTTGCACATGGCGCATGTAGGCCTGCACAACATCCAGACTAAAGGTGTCCACCATCTTGCGCAGCTCTTGCACACCCTTCTCGTTGGCGGCAATTTGTGCCTTCAGATCAGCCATGTTTTGGTACGGGTTGCGGCTAGGGTACTGGCCGCTTTCGAGCAGCGCCACCATCTCGGCTTCCCGCAGCACACCGCGCTCGACGAGCAAGAAGTTGTTGATCTGCACGCCCTCTTCTTCAATGCGGGTAGAAAACGGCGGCATGGAGCCGGGCGTGGTGCCGCCGATGTCGGCGTGGTGGCCGCGCGAGCCTACGTAGAACACCGGCTTGTCGCCCAAATACACGGGCGTGATCACCGTCACATCAGGCAAATGGGTGCCGCCGTGGTACGGGTCGTTCAGCGCATACACATTGCCGGGCTGCATGGTGGCTGCGTTCTCGCGGATCACCGTTTTGATACTCTCGCCCATGGACCCGAGATGCACGGGCATGTGCGGCGCGTTGGCGATCAAATTGCCTTGGGTGTCAAACAGCGCGCAGCTAAAGTCCAGGCGCTCTTTGATGTTCACAGAGTAGGCGGTGTTTTGCAGTTGCAAGCCCATCTGCTCTGCAATGTTCATGAACAGGTTGTTAAACACCTCCAGCAGCACCGGGTCGGCCGTAGTGCCTGCGGCGTAGGTCACCGTGCGCTGGGTGGTGCGCTCTAGCACCAGATGGTCTAGCGCTGTCAGCTTAGCCGCCCAGCCGGGCTCTATCACCGTGGTGGCGTTCTGCTCGGCAATGATGGCCGGGCCGGGTAGCACATCGCCTGCGCGCATGTCGCCCCGCACCACCAAGGCGGCGTCATGCCACTGGCCGCCGCAATACATGCGCACGGTCTCGCGCGCTGGCACGGTGCGGGCCGCGTGCAGGGTGTGACGCGCCTCAGTAGGTGTGTCACCGCCAATGATGGCTTCGACCGACACGGCCTCTACCACCATGGCCTTG
>JAYVDN010000480.1:0-4903 GCA_043749385.1 Polaromonas sp. | reverse complement strand
GGATTTGATTGGGGAAGAAATTACTGCGCTCATCCCCCATTATCCCAGTTCTCAAACACAGCGCCCCGCGCAAGGCGATTACTGATGTCGATTTATGCCTATCTTATTTAGACTTTAGACCAAAAGCGCTCAGCATTGTCTCGGTTTGCTTTTGCATTTGCTCCATTGCCGTGCCCATCACGCCTTGCATCAGCGGGTTTTGTGGGCTCATGTAGGTCGTCCACGCCTCCGGGCTGAGGCCTTGGGCTTGCTCTTTCATTTTGGACTGCATGTCGGTGAAAGTTTGTACGTTTTTCTCCAAATACGAACCCATGAAACCTTGCATAGAGTTGCCATAAAAGCGGATGATATTGGCCAACACCGCCTCGGTAAACATGGGTACGCCGCCGGTTTCTTCTTCCAAAATGATTTGTAGCAAGATGCTGCGTGTCAAATCGTCGTTGGTTTTGGCGTCCACCACGACAAAGGACTCACTTTTCATGACCAAACGCTTCACTTCCGCCAGGGTGATGTAGCTTGACGTGTCGGTGTCATACAGCCGGCGATTCGGGTATTTTTTAATCACACGCAGGCTTTTGGTAGGCACGTTTTCGACAAGCTTTTCAGCCTTTTCAGGCTTTGCGGATTTTGCAGCAGCTGCAGTTGTTTTTTTAATTGTCATGGCTTGGGGGCTTGTCTCGATTATTTTGCACTTTATTGCAGTGCAACACATTCTAAAGAGGCAAAAGACGCGAAAAACTAAGGATTACCCTGTATTCCCAATAATTGTGGCTACCCAAAAACCAAAAAAGCCTGTAAGCCCTTGATTTGCAAGGATTTACAAGCTTTAAGAAATTGGTAGGCACGATTGGACTCGAACCAACGACCCCTACCATGTCAAGGCGCTGTGTGTTGACCGGCAGCCCAATGAATACGGGCATATTGGCCGGACTATGTCAGCCCACTATGACAGCCGCTGAATCTTCGAGAATGCGGGCCTATCTGGGCGAGAAGCGCGAGCTGCTGCGCGAGGAGTATGCCAGCGGTATGGACAGCGTAGAATGACGCCATGATCCAAGGCCTCATCCTCTTCATCCTCTTCACCCTCGTCGTGGTTGCGCTGCTACTGCGTGCCATGTTCCGCTCGACCAACGAGGGCGTGAAACGCCTACGGACTGCGCTCGTTATATTTTTGGCTGGCATCGGGCTGGCCATGCTGTTCCAGGCATTCTCACCTTGGGAGGCGGTCTTCGTGCTCGTCTTCATCCGCGTGGTGACTTGGATCATCAAGGGGTTTAGAAAGGGTTGATATGGCACACGATACAACTCAAGTCGGGAACCAACCAGTCTGCGGGTGCGGTGCGACTTGCTGGGCTTATGGCAAATCCCCCGATGAGCCGTGCTGGGGGGAACTGCATGTTTCCGAAGACTACCCGGGCGAGTACACACTTCTGCGATGGCCACGGGCACTTTGAAGATGGTGAACCATACAAGCAGGAGCCGTAAACCCTTCAACAAGCAGTTGACGCAGTCCATCTGCGCCACCTCCCAGGTGGTAAACATTAGGGCGTAGCCCTTCTCTCTCGGACACGAGAACTACTGCGTGCACTTTTAGCTACACGCCGCGAATAGCCCCCACCTATTCAAATTGTCTCTACAGGCTTTAGGCGCGGATTACGGGGGCCACATTTACACTGAGGGCTTAAACCCCTATATACAACTCCTATATACAATTTATCTATTACTTCTATTTATTTATTTCTATTCTTAATTTTAGAAGTGTAAGAGTAATAGAGTAGTAGTTATAGAGGAGAAGCAGGTTACGTATTACATTTAGTCCGCAAACATCGGGTCAGCCTGTGAGCTACCTTTCACCAACCCAGAGTACAGAGCATTCGCGGGCATGGCATGCAGCGCGACTGGCCCAAACTGCTTGTGCCCGCCCATCAACTCCAGCACATCCCCCATCTGCCCGAGTGTCGGCCCCGCCAGCGCACCGACGCCCAAGCCACCACGCTGCACGTTCGTGGCGATGTCCACGCCAAACTGCCCCACCCCGAACAACCCAGCGCGCTGTAGGCCGCTCCAGACGTAGTCGCCAAGGCCCCAGCCCTCTTTGAAGTCCGGCTGGCTGCCTGCACCCTGGATCATGCCCTTCATCATGTCTGCGGCGATCATGATGGGGACGTAGGAGGCTAGCGCCAGCGCCGGGCCGGTGTTGCCGTGCTGGAACTCATGGGCGACCTTCTTCAGAATGGTCTGGTGGAAGCTGTAGACAAACTGCTTCAGGTGGCTGACCAGCATGTAGCGCGGGTCATTCATCCAGATTGGCTTGTCGGCGGCGTCAGGGCGCAGGACAGCACCATCAACCCACTGGTTCACCGCTGAGCGCATTTTAGTCGCCTCGGCCGCTGTCAACCCGTGGGCTTCGGTTAACGCCAGCGCGCCTTCGTGCATCTTCACGTCAGAAGATTTGAGGCCCAGTTCTGCCAGCCAACGCGTGGAGTGGGTGGATTCACCGTCGACGGCGTGCTTGGCGATGAAACGGGTAGCGGCCTCGGTCGCACCAATCCGCATCGATCGGTTGAACTGCTCCATCAGGTTCAGCTTAAAGAAGGTGTCGTTGATCTTGCGGGCTGTGTCACCCACCATGCCCTGACTATAGAGCGCACCAATGGACTGGTGCAGCGTGGCGTTGTCGATCACGCCTAGGGTCTCAGACATCTCTGTCCAGTGGTCTTTGGCCTGCTTGGACTGATCCTTGAAGCCCAGTGGCACCTCGCGGATACCGCGCTTGAAGGTCGACCAGGCCTCTTTGGCTGAAGCACCATTGACCATCAGGCCGACGGGGTCGACCACCGAGCTGAAGATGGCCAGCGGCAGCAGTCGGATGTTCTGGTAAACGATGGCGTCACCCATCAAGCGGCGGTAGCGCGGGTCGAGACTGTCGCCCAGCGTACCGTCCACACCTTTGAGGTACTGCTCGGTCATCGCAAGGTGTTGTTCTGTCGCGCCCTGCTCCTTGGCTTTGGCGAGCATACCGTCGAGCGTCGAGCCGTCGTCGGCAAAGCGGCGTGACCACTCGGCCCGGCGCGTCGCCTGCGTGATGTAGCTGTTGAGGGTCTGGTTCAGATCTTTACTCATGAACACGGCAGCATCGGCGTGGCTGATAAAAGCCAGCGTCCGCTGCTTCTTGAACTGCATGCCCGGCTCGCGGTTCTCGACGCCGAACTCAGCACCATCACGGGCGATCATGCTGTCCATCAGCTTCTGCGCGCTGTCCAGTTCACCCCGGCGCTCGTACTTGCTGAGCATGTCCATGAAGTCGGCTTTGTTCTTCGAGATGTAGCCCGTGTCCCACACGCGGGGGAAGTAGGGTACGCCGTCTTTGGCGCCAATGTGCTCGATGTCGACGCCGGCCTTCTGCATGTACTTCAGGGTATCTGCCAACGCGGACTGCACGACTCGCTGCACCGCTCGGCCCTTCTCGGTCTTGGCTTCGACGCCGCGCTGCATAGAGCCGAGTGCGTCGCCCATGTCTTCTGTGGTGTAGCCCTCGAGCTTGCTGCTGATAGCGTTCATGCGGGTGGCACGCTCGTCGCGGGCGGTCGGCAGGTAGCCCTTGTCGTTGTGGTCCTCACGGCCAGTGGCCTTGACCAGGTCAGCCACCTGGCGCAAAGCCGGAATACCGGTATCGCGCAGGCGTTGGGAGCCAATGCCGACCACCGCCATGCCCAGGTCAGACAAGGGCTTGGCCATGGCAGTCAGTTTCTCGACGGCTTGGTTGCGGCCTTTGTCCATCATGGCGCGGTGTACAGCGCTCGGGTTACCCATGCTCTGGGCGTACTCGCCAGTCTGGAAGTAGTCCATGATGTGCAGCGCACGCGCGTCGTTGGTCCACATGCCGAGGGCTTTCATCAACATATCTTTGATCTTGCCCATGATGGTCGTCGCGGCAGGCGGTAGCTTGAGCTCACCCAGCGCGTGCATCTGGTACATGTAGGCGGCGCGCTCTTCCGGATCACTCAGCTGCTTGAGGGCGGCCGGCTCGTTCTTCAGGAACTCGCGCAGCTGCTTCATGACGTGCGGGGAGGCGGCGGCTTTGTTCAGCACGTCCATCACGTCCGTCGCACCCGCTTCTCTCAGCTTCTGGAAGAATGCATGCAGCGACTCATGGTGCGCCGTCGAGAGCGGGTTCAGGGCATGGGTCGACAGGCGAATGACGTCACCAGCAATCGAGTGGGTGAACTCTCCCGCGTGGCTGATGTTGCTCAGCATGGTCTTGACCCACGGCGCGACTTTGGTCAGATATTCTTTGGCTGGCTGGAAGTCGGTCGGGCGCTTCGGACCAGCGCCTGTGCTTGTCTTGTCGAACTTACGTCCGATGTCTTCCAGTTGACTGATCAAGTGGTCCACTTTTTCTATCGGTGCGCCTTCGTCCAGCATAACCGCCAGGTCGAGAGCAGGCTTCTTAATATCGTCGGCGGCGTCAAAAATCAGTTTAGCGATGCGCCTGTCCAGACTTTCGCGTCGGGTCGTCCCCGCTTCACTGAATGCGCTATCGATAGATTCAAATGCTGACCCAGTCCTCATCTCCCTTTCGCTGGCGGCGTCCCCCCATAGAGACCGCTCTCCTGTCGCATTGTTGATTGCCTCATACCCGCTACCATCTTCGGTCAGCTTAATGATGTAGCGCCCGCTGCTACCGAGATCAGCACGGGTTTCTTGCAGGCTGTACTTCGTCGTCTGCATGCCGTACGCCGTGGCAGGGTCCTGCACCAGCGTGGCGAGGCGCTCGTTGGCGGCAGCCAGGGCTTTGGACTCGGGCGCAGACTCGGCCAACACCTCAGCTGCGCGCTGCAGGCCTTTGGCGTCGTCCGAAGTGCTCAGCTCTTTGAGCAGGGGTTTGTCACCAGAGGCGGCT
>JAYVDN010000479.1:0-6974 GCA_043749385.1 Polaromonas sp. | reverse complement strand
CTGCCAAACCCAAACTCGCAGCAAAAGCTGCAGACTCCAAAATCAAAAAGACCAAATTGGTGCGCGATAGCTTTACTATTCCAAAAGACGAATATGCAGGACTCCAAAAGCTCAAAGAACGTGCTATCGGTCTCGCCAAGTCCACTAAAAAAGGCGAGCTGCTTCGGGCTGGTTTATTGGCGTTAGCTACCATGTCCGATACCGCTTTTTTGGCCACACTGGCAGGCATACCGGCACTCAAAACTGGGCGACCTAAAGGAGCAAAAACTTCAAAGAAGTGACGCTCATAAGATTCCTGCAGCAGTAGCGGGAGGCGGCAGCTCGGAGCCAGAGTTTACAAATACTCTGGCGTTTGAACTGTCACCACTACGGTCTCTATTTGGCTATTGCGCTCTCGGGTACGCAGCCACCATACCGCGCCCTTTTTCACCGCACACTGCTCTGCCTCAAAGTGCAGCAAGTGCGATATCAGCGCGCCAAGACTGGGCTGATGGCCCACCAACAACACAGTGCCGTCTCCATCTGGCCATTGCGCCACTTTCAATAGGTCTGGATATGGGGCACTGGGGGACAATTCAGGTCGTATTTTGAATTTACGCGACAAAGTGCGTGCTGTTTGATCGGCGCGTACTGCGGGGCTAGAAAATATTTTGGTGCTTTCGGGTAATTGGCGATCCAGCCAGGCCGCCATGCGCGCAGCCTGCTTCGCGCCGCGCGGTGTAAGCTCTCGCACCAGGTCTGCTGAGGCATCCTCTTGGCCTACAAGATCGTACGCTTCTGCGTGTCGCCACAACACCAAGTCCATCTCGCCTCCTATTGCGCAATTTGCACCATTTTGGTGCTGGCAAACATGGTGTGCCGTTTTGCCAACTCTGCTTGCGCGCTCAATTCACTAGCCTCACCTGATTGCTGGTAAGTGCCATCGGGCTGCATGAACCAAGAGTCTGCCGTATCGTACAAATAGGGCACTAAACACTCATCGACGACGCGCTGGCGCAGACGAGTGTCCAGCACCGGCCATACCAGCTCAATGCGGCGCAGCATGTTGCGGTTCATCCAGTCTGCGCTGGAGAGGTACACCTCTTCGACGCTGGCCACACGAAAATAGAAAATGCGCGAATGCTCTAAAAATCGACCGATCACAGAGCGCACCACCACGTTGGCACGCACCACCGGATCTGTCAGCGGCAGAGTACAAGCGCCCCGTACGATCAAATCAATTTTCACCCCTGCTCGCGCCGCCCGTAGCAATGCACGCATCAACGATTCATCGGTCAGCGCATTCATTTTTGCGATGATGCGCCTGTCTTTATGCTCGCTGGCATTGGCCACACTGTCAATCTTGTCGATCAGATTTTTATGCAGATTAAATGGCGCGACCCACAAACGTTTGAGTTTGGGTAGTTTTGACTGCCCCGCCATATGGACGAATAGCGCCTGCATATCAGAGGTAATTTCAGTATTCACCGTCAAATAGCTGATATCGGTATACAACCTGGCTGTACGCGGGTTGTAGTTACCTGTAGACAAATGGCCATAGCGGCGCAGAGCTTTACCTTCCCGGCGGGTGATCAGCAGCATCTTGGCATGTGTTTTAAGGCCTACCACCCCATAAACTACTTGAGCACCCAACGCCTCCAATGCCTCGGCCCAGTTGATGTTGGCCTCTTCGTCAAAGCGTGCTTTCAGCTCTACCACCACCGTCACCTCTTTGCCCGAACGCACGGCTTCACCCAGCAAATCCATCATCTCTGACTCTGCACCGGTGCGGTAAATGGTTTGGCGTATCGCCAGCACAAGCGGGTCGTGCACCGCTTCGCGCAGGAAAGCCATCACCCCGTCAAAACTTTCAAACGGCTGGTGAATCAAGATATCCCGCTCACGCATTTGGTCGAAAATAGACACTCCTTGAAGCAGCTCGTGTGGCGATACAGGACGAAAAGCTGGAAAAAGAAGTTGAGGTTGATCTACCAAATCAATTAACTGGTTAAAGCGCACCAAGTTGACGGGTCCGTGCACGCGATAGACGGCCTGGGGCGGCAGATTGAACTGCTCTGTCAGAAACTCGGACAAAAATGCGGAGCAGCCCGACGAGACCTCCAAGCGCACGGACTGGCCGTAGTTTCGCTGCTGCAAACCCATGCGCAGCGCAGTGCGCAGATTGCGCACCTCCTCTTCATCGACCGCCAAATCAGAGTGCCGAGTGACACGGAACTGCGAAAACTCCGAAACCTGGCGTCCCGGGAACAGATCACTCAGATGCCCTCGAATCACACTGGAGAGCGATACCAAGGACACTTCCTTGTCGCCGCGTTTGGATGGCATGCGCATCAGGCGTGGCAATACCCGGGGCACCTTCACAATGGAGATTTCGTTGGCTCTGCCAAAAGCGTCGCTCCCCACCAAACGCACGATGAAATTGAGTGATTTGTTGGCCACCAGCGGAAACGGGTGCGCGGGGTCTAAGCCTACCGGCATCAGCAAGGGTTGAACCTCACGCTCAAAATAGTCTTTCACCCATTTTTTTTGCTGTACGTCGCGCTGGCTGTGCGACACCACATGCACCCCGCTGGCTTCCAGCGCTGGGGTTACGGCATCATTGAACACTTTGTATTGCTCATCCACAAGGGCATGCGCCGCGTTGGCCAAATCGGTAAATGAAGCCACGCTGTAGTCACCTTTGTGGTCATCCCTCACCATAGCTACCAAGTGCTGCGCGGCCCGCACTTCAAAAAACTCGTCTAAGTTAGACGACACTATGCAGACATAGCGCAACCGTTCGAGTGCTGGCACATCGTCTCGTAGCGCCCAGCTCAGCACCCTGCGGTTAAATTCCAGAATACTCTGATCACGGTCTAAAAAAACATCCTGGTGCGTCTGGGGCTTGTCCATAGCTGTCTAAGTGTCTCAATGTAAGTTTTTGGTGGCTTACTGGAGTGTGACGCCACTATGTGACAGTTTTGTGAAAAAATGATGACAGTATGGATGGTTTAATCAGGCGGGTGCTGGCCTGCGTGGGGACGAGAAACGTAACGAATCGTTCTGTCGCATCTTCCCAACTAAAGCACAGTGCACGCAATCGCGCCTCCCGACGAGGTACTTTTCTGGCTTCTTCCCAGGCTTGGTGCAAGTCAGCGTGCAACGCCCCACCGTTTGACGCGCCCTGGTGTGCACCCAACACTTCAACGGGTCCGTCCACTCGAAATGCAGCCACTGGCGTGCCACAAGCCATCGCCTCCAGCATCACCAACCCAAAGGTTTCGTTACGGCTTGGAAAAACGAACACATCTGCGCTGGCATACAGGTGCGCCAGTGCGTCACGCCGAAGCAGGCCCACCCACACAGCTTGCGGGTATTTCGCTTGTAGCTTATCCGTCAAGGGACCTACGCCGCACACCACTTTGGTACCAGGCAGGTCCATTTGCAAGAAGTGTTCAATATTCTTTTCGTAGGATACTCGGCCCACAAACAGACTGATTGGCCGCACCACAGGCCCCAGCGCAGGGTAAACACGTGCCTGCGGCGCGTAGGCAAACAGCTTGGTGTCCACACCATGTGTCCAGGCACGCAAATTTGTGAACCCCCTGCGCCCCAGCATCTCCAACGCTGCCTGTGTGGGCACCATCACCCCCGAAGAGGGGCGGTGAAAATGCCTGAACAATGCGTACCCCCAACTCAGTGGCAACTTGATAGCCGCGTGCAGTATCTCTGGAAACTTGGTGTGGAATGCGGTGGTAAATGCCCATTGTCTGCGCAGGCAATGCCTGCGTGCGGCCCAACCCAGCGGGCCTTCTGTAGCTAAATGAACCGCATCCGGTACATAGTCATCCAGCATCGCTGGCAAGGTGCGGCCCGGCTTGATGGCCAAATCTATCCCCGCGTAGCCCGGACAAGGTCGCGTCTTAAACAAGCCCGGATGCACTACTTTGACTTCGTGTCCGGTATCCCGCAAACCCTGGACGAGTTCCAGCAAGGTCGTTACCACGCCATTGACTTGAGGCAACCAAGCATCTGTGACCAATGCAATTTTCATACGGGCACTCCTGTCATAACGGGTTGAAGTGACTGCGGCGAAAATGGCGCAGCCACCACTTGGCTTGTCTGCGCCGCCCAGTGCACTATTTCTAACCTGCCATCGTGGTGCTCAACCAAGGCCGTCATGCTTTCTACCCAGTCGCCATCGTTGCAATACAGCACGCCTTCAATCTCACGCATCTCAGCGCGGTGGATGTGTCCACACACCACTCCCTGGTAACCACGCTGGCGCGCCTCGCGGGCCACTGCACGTTCAAAATCAGTGACGTAATTCAACGCACTTTTGACTTTGTGTTTGAGAAATGCGGATAGCGACCAATACGGCAACCCAAGCCTGGCTCGCCAATGGTTCAAGTAGCGGTTGAGTCGCAAGGTGAACTCGTACAAGTTGTCACCTAAATAGGCCAGCCATTTGGCGCACTGGATAACGCCATCAAAATAGTCACCGTGCGTTACCCACAGCTTTTGCCCTAAGGCAGTGGTGTGCACCGCTTCGTCCAGTACTTCTATGCCGCCAAATTGCTGGCCAACGAAGGCTCGCGCGAATTCATCATGGTTGCCCGGTATAAACACGACGCGACAGCCTTTGCGTGCCCGGCGCAGCAGCTTTTGCACCACGTCGTTATGCGCTTGTGGCCAGTACCAGCGCCTGCGCAGTTGCCAGCCGTCAATGATGTCGCCCACCAAGTACAGGTTTTGACTCGGATAGGCCTTGAGAAAATCAAGTAAGGCAACGGCTTGACACCCTGCGGTACCTAAGTGGACGTCGGAAATGAACACCGCACGCACGCCCTGTGGCCGCTCGCTATCGCGCCCGAAAGACGCTTTGGCAGTGGTCCAGTCAGCCCTCACGCGGCACCTGCAAAGTACTTCAAAAAGCGGCTGGGCGCATCTTTGACATGGATCAACAGGGGCAGGTCAGCGGTGTTGAAGTCTGGATCCCAGGCGGGTGCACCCAACACTTAGGCTCCTTGACGCAGATACCCTTTAATTAACGCGGGGGGGGCCACGTCCAAGCTATTGTCCAAATGTTCCACGGGCAGCGGTAAATGCGCCCGCACCTGCAGCTCAGGGCTGGCCATGTGCTTTTCTTGCATTTGGCGCCATACGCTGGCAGCCACATTACCACTGACCATGCCGTTGTGCAGCATGGGAATACTGGCGCAACCCATCATGGTTTCCAGTTTATTGCGCGCCATAAACTCGTACAGCGCACTGCCTAGAGCCAGTATCACACCGCCCTGGCGGAAATCGACGTGCACACAACTGCGGCCCAGCTCCACCATTGTGGCTCGCAGATGGCGCAAGGGGCTCAGGTCAAACTCGGTATCGCTGTAAGCACCGCCAGCGCGAACCGCTTGGGTAGGGGTGAGTACGCGGTAGGTACCAATCACCTGGCCTGAGGCGTTATCCACCGCCAAGAGGTGTTCGCAAAAATCATCAAACTTGTCTACATCGTGATCTGGTACTGCGGTATCCAGGCGGGCACCCATCTCGCGGGCAAATACTTGGTAGCGCAGCTTCTGCGCCTGCCTTACCTCGTCCTGGTGCCGAGCCCAGACAATTTGAATCCGAGCGGTCGGTGGGTTTTCGCTCGCTTGTCCAATAATGGACGTATTCACAGCACCGTGGTGAAGTGCCCCTAGTGGCGAGCTGCCTGCAGACAGCGCTAGTGTTGGGTCAAGTAGTTCTTTCATGGCACGCACTCCAGATAGTAGATAGACAAGCTTTCATCGCTTGCGATGTTTCAAACCGAACATAGAAATTGTGCAGTGCTTGCGTGACGTAGCGATGGCATTTTTATGGCAATTTAGTGAACTAGGCCAATAGAATATTGCGGGAGCAGCTATTTATTTAGTAGTATTCCTCGAGTGGCCAAAGTTGATCATCCTGCTCGGCAGGTCGCTTTTCCAAAGCGCATTTCCAACTTTGTGTGGTGCATTGCTCACGTCATAGCTTTGTCATCAAGACGCTGCAAACTCACGCCACGGTGCGCAAAATTGTTTGCGCATTTTTTAGAAGTTTATGACTATGAAACTAAAACTCTGCGCCTTAAGTCTGTCACTCGCTGCCCTTTTCGCCTGCTCAGGATCCGATGACCCCGCCCCGGTAACGCCGGTGGCCCCGGTGGCACCTCTTGCCGAAAAACCGTTTGTCGTCAAGATGATCGGCTTTAACGACTACCATGGCAATCTGGAATCACCCGGTACTTTTGGCAGCAGCACAGCGGTGCTGGCGGCAGATCGTCCGCCCGTGGGTGGGGCAGAATTCATTGCTGCCCATGTGGCCAGACTCAAGGCGCAAAACCCTCTGAACGTGGTGGTGGGCGCTGGTGATCTGATAGGCGCTACACCGCTGATTTCTGCATCATTTTTTGACGAACCTGCCATCGAAACCCTCAACCGCATTGGACTGGAGTTCAGTGCGGTGGGTAACCACGAATTTGACCAAGGCTCGACGGAACTATTGCGCTTGCAAAACGGTGGTTGCAAAGTGGTAGCTGGCGTGCAAAGCGCTAACAGTTGCAAAGGCGCAGCCGTAGGCACACCCGTACCGTTTGAAGGGGCCAAGTTCAAATGGCTTTCCGCTAACGTGATCACAACCGCTACCGGCAAACCCCTGTTGCCCGCCTATGGCATCAAAACCTTCAACGGCGTGAAGGTCGCTTTCATTGGGATGACGCTCAAAGCTACTCCCTCGATCGTTACGCCTACAGGTGTCGCTGGCTTGGAGTTTAAAGACGAGGTTCAAACTGTCAACGCCCTTATCCCCGAGCTGCGCGCGCAAGGCATTGAGTCGATTGTGGTGCTAGTGCATGAAGGCGGCTTCCAGTCCGACACCTTGGGAGATATCAACGGCTGCGTGGGTAACCTGGGCGGTTCACCCATTGCCGACATCGTCAAGCAGTTTGACGATGCTGTAGATGCAGTGGTCAGCGG
>JAYVDN010000478.1:0-5048 GCA_043749385.1 Polaromonas sp. | reverse complement strand
GCTCCTTTACGGGCTTGGTGTCCCACGGAGTAAACGGGCTGTGCATAACTTTCTGAAACTTTCACTTGAACTCCCTGAGACTAAGCATACAAGGAGTCGTCTGCCCTAGGCAGACACGGGGGACAGCCGCGGAGCTGAGTACACCGTCGGCCTGCTCCCGTACAAGACTTGCTGATTGCCGATGAGTACGCCGTCGGCCTGCTCCCGTACAAGACATGGGCAAGTTTCCTCCCCCGTACCGACCAAGAAGTAACACGTTTCCCACGCTTTTCAGACCCAGCCGCCCAAAATGCGACAATACAGGGACATGAGCGATCAATTTTCTTCCCTGGGTCTGGCCGAGCCGATCCTACGCGCCGTAGCTGAAAAAGGCTACACCACCATGAGTCCCATCCAAGCCCAGGCCATTCCTGTGGTGCTGGCCGGACGTGACGTGATGGGCGCGGCCCAAACCGGTACCGGTAAAACGGCGGCCTTTATCCTGCCCCTGCTGCAACGCATGTTGAAGCACGAAAGCGCGTCTACATCGCCCGCCCGCCACCCGGTGCGCGCCTTGGTCATCTTGCCCACCCGCGAGCTGGCCGACCAGGTGGCCGAGCAGTCCAAGCTGTATGGCAAATACACCCAACTGCGTACCACCGTGGTGTTTGGCGGCATGGACATGAAGCCGCAGACGCTGGAGCTGAAAAAAGGCGTAGAGATTCTGGTAGCCACCCCCGGCCGCCTGCTCGACCACATCGAAGCCAAAAACGTGGCCCTGAACCAAGTGGAATACGTGGTGCTGGACGAAGCTGACCGCATGCTGGACATCGGCTTTTTGCCCGATTTGCAGCGTATCTTGAGCTTTTTGCCCAAGGCGCGCACTACGCTCTTGTTCAGTGCCACCTTCAGCCCCGAGATCAAGCGCCTGGCCGAGAGCTATTTGGTCAACCCGATCCTGATCGAAACCGCCCGGCCCAACGAGACGGCCTCCACCGTGGAGCAGCATTTCTACAGCGTAGGTGCCGACGACAAGCGCCGTGCGCTGGCGCAGATCGTCAAGGCGCGCGGCATTACGCAAGCCTTTGTGTTTGTCAACAGCAAACTCGGCTGCGCCCGCCTGGCCCGATCGCTAGAACGCGAAGGCATGCGCACCACGGCGCTGCACGGCGACAAGAGCCAGGACGAGCGTTTAAAGGCGCTAGAAGCGTTTAAAAAAGGCGAAGTTGACCTGCTGGTAGCCACAGACGTGGCCGCGCGCGGGCTGGACATCAAAGACGTGCCCGCCGTGTTTAACTTTGACATCCCCTTTGGCGCCGAAGACTATGTGCACCGCATTGGCCGCACTGGCCGTGCCGGGGCTTCCGGCCTGGCGGTGAGCTTTGTCTCGCCGTCGGACGGCCGCTTGATGGGCGACCTCGAAAAGCTGTTGAAGAAAAAGATCGAAGTTGAAGGCTTTGAGTTTGACGGTGATTTGCCCAATATCGCACGCGAAGGCCGCATCAACAATGGCCGCCGTGCTTGGGGCGATGATGACGGTGAGCGCAGCGAAAGCCCACGCGAGCGCGCGCCCGCCGCCCGCCCAGCCCGCGACAGCTACCGTGACAGCCGCCGTGAAGATGGTCAGCCAAGTGGCCACCGCTCCTTCCGCCCCGCTCCGGTCTCGCGCGACCCGTTTTTTGACAAACCCTACGAGGCCCCAGCGGTGGTTGACGCGTCTGCTGCTCCGTCGTGGGAAGCCACAGCCAAAGGTGCTACCTCTTCGCGCGTGTCGGCCAACATCAAAACCAAAAAGAGAGTCGCTGCGCTGTTTAAAACGGTAGCCGAACCTCAAGCCGTAGCCTGAGCTGATATCGCTGGCGGGCACTCGATTTTAAGGGGTTTTATAGAGAGCTATGGGCCCCTAGCCCTTTAGAATATCGCGGGAGCAGCTATAAATAATATAGTGTTTAAAGCTCTACGTAAGTATGCTGTCTTGCCTGATAGCGGCGAGACGCCTAACCAGGCGGTCGCGCTTTTATTGCAGCAAAAGGTGCAGGTAACTGATGAGTGCATTGCGCAGCTGCAGATACTCAAGCGAGAGCTGAGCGACGCAATCATGCAGATATGTCCGCTAGCCAATCCCGCCGGGCGCAGCGGGTAGCTTGTATGATCAAAGATTCACATTTTGCTTAAGGGGATTTGATGCGCTCTTTCTGGACCTCTGCTGTTACGCTCACCGTCAGTGCTTTCCTGCTTGCCTGTGGCGGCGGCGGCGGTGGCGCTGGAGGCGGCAGCGACCCGCTGGTGAGCGTTGCCGACTGTTTTCAGGTCAACGCGTCCAACTCGTTGCGCTACGTCACCACGTCCAGCCCATCGCAGGCGCAAACACTGCTCACCCCCGGTGCCACCAGCTCTACCACCTACAACTACGAAAACACTGTGGCAGATGTGACCTATCGAAGTGATTTTTTCAATGGAGCGCTGGCGCAGTCGCGCAGCAGTGCCGGTACCGACAGCTACACCACCACAGCGGCTATCGCGCCCCGCCCATTTACGGACAATGAGTTTTTTACGAACACGGCTACTTTCACTGTCTTGGGCAGTAAGTCCAGCTATCCGAGCATCTCCTACCTGTCAGAGACGGTTTTTTCAGGTTTGAGCAGGGCGCTGTCTTTTCCGGCAGGCCAGGCGCAAAACTACACTTACATTGCCACCAAAACTTTTGCTGTTGTGGGTAGCACACCAACGCTTACGGTAACCACTATCACCCATACCGTGACCTTCATCGCGCGCGACAATGTGGCCACACCAGCCGGTACCTTCAAAAACAGTTGCAAATTCAGTTTGGACATCAAAACGCCTCCAACTACGGCAACCATTAGCAGCGCGACCCCGTTGACCACCACTACGGCCCTTAGTGCGGGCACCAGCAGTACGGTGTGGTATGCGCCGGGTTGGGGCCTGGTCAAGCAAGACAGCGTAGAGCGCTTTACCGACGGCCGTCAGCCCGCCAGCGTGTCCAAATCCAGCGCCGCCACGGTGATTTTGTCTGGCAGCCTCTGAGTTCTCGCATTATTGGCACCCTGTCTACTATTTATTTAATAGCTGCTCCCGCGATATTTTAAAGGGCTGCAGCCTCATTGGAGTCTAAAAACAGGGTCAAAATCAGCTGATTAAGCTAGGTTTTGCGGTTTTTGAAGGTCTAGGGGTCTACAAAGTGCTTGAAAACGGCTTGTTTTCAGGTGCATATCAGGCTGTAGCCTTTTAAAGTATCGCGGGAGCAGCTACAAATAACATAGTGATGCATTGCTGCTGCGCTGTGCAAAAAATGGTGCCTGACGGCCCAGGTCAGCCCGGCACTTTTGCCTGCACGCAATGCACTTGCAGCAGTTCGCGCCTCCCGCCGTCTACCCGCATGGCGGAAAGGCAACCACCCCATACGCAGCCGGTGTCCAGCGCTATCAGGTCTGGGCGGTTGATTAAACCCAGCGTTGACCAGTGGCCAAAAGCCACAGTCACTTCGGCGGTTCGGCGTCCAGGCACATCAAACCACGGTGTGTAGCCCGTTGGGGCGCCGCCTGCGCCTTCTTTGCTGGCAAATTCCATCTCGCCCTGTGCAGAGCAAAAGCGCAGGCGGGTGAGGGCGTTGACGATGACGCGCAGGCGGTCCATGCCTTGCAGGCCATCACGCCATTGCGCGGGCCGGTTGCCGTACATCGACTTTAAAAATTCCAAGTAGTTCGCAGCACGTAGCGCGTCTGCCAGCTCCTGCGCATGGGCCAGGGTTTGCACCGCACTCCACTGGGGTAGCACGCCGGCGTGCACCATCAACAGGTCACGTTGGGCAGGCTCGCTGTGCACGAGGGCCAGCGGCCGGTGGCGCAGCCAGTCAAGCAGCTGCGCAGCATCGGGCGCAGCCAGTAGCTCGGCCAGAGTGTCGCTGCGGTGTGCGGGCCGCACGCCAGCGGCCACGGCCAGGGCGTGCAGGTCATGGTTGCCCAGCAGGCACTGGGCGGTGTCGCCCAGTGCGGCGAGCCTGCGCAGCACGGCCAGGGAGGCGGGGCCACGGTTAACCAGGTCGCCCAGCAGCACCACACGGTCGCGGCTGGGCGAGAAGCCCATGTCGCTAAAAAGCCGTTCCAGGGCCGCGTCGCAGCCCTGCACATCGCCAATCAGATACAGTCCCATGGTGTACTTTCAAATTCTCGTTGTATGGACTTTATCCTGATTGCTGTGCTGACCCTGATCAACGGGGCTTTTGCCATGAGTGAAATGGCGCTGACCGCCAGCCGCAAAACCCGCCTGATGGCCATGGCCGAGGCGGGCGACGAGGGGGCCAAGGCAGCATTGGCCTTGAACGAAAACCCCACGCAAATGCTCTCCACCGTGCAGGTGGGCATTACCTCGATAGGCATGCTCAACGGCATTGTGGGTGAGGCGGCTTTCTCCGAAGGCGTGGCGCACTTTTTACAAAATATGGGGCTGGCAGCCAAGTTTGCCGCGCCCTCGGCCACTACCTTTGTGGTGGTAGTGATCACCTTTATCACCCTGATTTTTGGCGAGCTGGTGCCCAAGCGCATTGGCCTGCTCTACCCCGAGGGCGTGGCCCGCGTGATGGCGCGGCCCATGGCCTGGCTCGCCAAGGCGGCCAACCCGTTTGTCAAGCTGCTCACCATGTGCACCCAGGGTGTGCTGAACCTGCTGCGTGTCAACACCAACAACGCCCGCGCCGTGACAGAGGAGGAGATTTCCGCCAGCCTGGACGAAGGCATGGACGCCGGCGTGATCGAAGCGCATGAACGGCAAATGGTGCAAAACCTGTTTCACCTCGACGAGCGGCCCCTGACCTCCATCATGCAGCCGCGCACAGAGATTGTGTGGCTAGACGCTACGCTTAGCGTAGCGCAAGGCCTCGAAAAAGCGGGCGGTACCAAGGATGCGAATATCAAAACCTCGCACAGCTGGTTTCCGGTGTGCCGCAAAGGGCTGGACGATGTGATGGGCCTGGTGAGTGTGGCGCGCATGCTGCGCTCGGACAAAACGGCCACGCTGGAATCGCTGGCCAGCCCGGCCATTTTTATCCCCGA
>JAYVDN010000477.1:0-2956 GCA_043749385.1 Polaromonas sp. | reverse complement strand
TGTAGCCCAATAAAACATCGCGGGAGCAGCTATTAAATATATAGTATGTAAACTGGTATGAATATCACCCGTATCACCGCCATCCGCCATGGCGAGACCCCCTGGAACGTGGACACCCGCATCCAGGGCCAGCTAGACATCGGCCTGAACGCCAAAGGCCGCTGGCAAGCCGAACGCGCAGGCGCAGCGCTGGCGGCGGACGATATCGACGTGGTCTACAGCAGCGACCTGTGGCGCGCCTATGATACGGCGCTCTCGGTGGCCAAGCCGCACGGCCTTGACGTGCAAACCGACGAGGCCCTGCGCGAGCGCGGTTTTGGCGAGTTTGAGGGAAAGACTTTTGCCGAGATCGAAGCCGCCATGCCCGAGCAAGCGCTGCTGTGGCGCAAACGCGTGCCCGATTTTGCACCCCCCGGTGGGGAGTCATTGCTTCAATTGCGAGAGCGCGTGACACAATGTATACGCGCGCTGGCCGAGAAAAACGTGGGCAAACACATTGCCATCGTCAGCCATGGCGGCGTGATGGACGTGCTGTACCGCGCCGCTACGGGTTTGGACATTCAAGCCGCCCGAACCTGGGATTTGCACAACGCGGCGATCAACCGGCTTCTGTGGAATGGCGAGCACTTAAGCCTGGTGGGCTGGGCAGATACTTCGCATATCGACAACGCTAGCTTTGAGGCCACGCGCGACGATGCGACGGCGTGACGCTCACGTTTTGCAGGTGGTGGTGGCGCACCACCACAGTGACTAATTTCATCTGGCCGCAACTTGCACCGGATGCGACAATGGGTTACAGATGCATACCTCGCAGATTGATGCCACACCCTAGCAGGACGCCACGCATGAATATCGTACTACTGGCACGCGCAACCTTGCTGTGCGCTGCTTGGATCGGCTTGGCCGGCCCGGCTTGGGCGCAAAAAGCCCCGCCCGCCAAAGCACCTGCCAAACCGGCCAGCGCGTCAGCACCCGCTGCCAGCAGTGTCGCTGCCAGTACCACCACCCCCACCCCCATCGGCACGGTAGATTTGCTCAGTGGTACGGTGACTATCACCACCTTGCAAGGCACTCCGCGCAACATTACGGCGGGCATGGCGATCGAGGTGGGCGACACCATCAAAACCGAGGACGAGAGCGAAGCGCACGCCACCATGTTGGACGGTGCTTTCCTGGCGGTGCGCGCCAACTCCAGTATCAAAATTACCGGCTACGCGGCTAACGGCAACAGCAAAGATACCTCGTGGATCCATCTTCTCAAAGGCAGCCTGCGTACCGTGACGGGATGGATCGGCAAAACCCGGCCCAATGCGTACCGAGTGGTGACGCCCACCGCCACCATCGGCGTGCGCGGCACCGACCATGAGGTGATTTACCTGAGCGAAGAAGACGCCGACACTCCCGCCGAGGCGGGCACGCACAGCGTGGTGTTTGAGGGCGGCACCACGCTGGAAACACCGCAAGGCCAAGTCGAGGTAGCCGTGGGGCAGGCGGCATTTGTAGCACCCAAAACCTTTATCCCCCAGCTGTACGGCAGGGAGTTGCCCGTATTCTTGGTACGCGCCCGTGGTCAGTACGACAACGACATCGTGCAGCACCGCAATGGCTTGGACGCTATCATGCAGCGCGGGCTGATGGAGCGGGGCATGATGCGCGAGGGGCAAAGCCTGCAAGACATCTTCAAAGGCTTTGGCGCTGGCACCACCATTCCAGGCGCCAACAGCAAAAACCTCACCCCGCAGCAGCAAAACCAGCAGCGCCAAATGCAGGGTGCGCAAAACGAGATCATGCAAAACGTGTTTGGCGGCCCCGGCAATGTGAACGAGCCACTGCCCGTGCCGTTTAACATTCCGGGCGCTGGTGGCGGCTCGGGAGCGCCGTCAATGGGCATACCTTCCATGCCCAGTGGCGGCGGCGCAGGGGGCTTTGGCGGTGGCTCCATGCCATCGGTACCCAGGCGTTAATCTCGTACATTCCTTGCTTCATCACTTGATACCCTCCATGCCTGTAGATTTAACTCCTCTTGTAGGTCGCCCCGTCGCGGCCATTGACACCCCCGCGCTGGTGATCGACCTGGACGCGATGCAGCGCAACCTGCAGCGCATGCAAAGCTTTGCAACCCAACGCGGAATGCGCCTGCGCCCGCACGCCAAGATGCACAAATCAGCGGCACTGGCGCTGCGCCAAATGCAAGCGGGCGCTGTGGGCGTATGCGTGCAAAAGCCCGCCGAAGCCGCCGCCATGGTGGCCGGTGGGGTAAGCAATGTGTATGTGAGCAACCAAGTTATATCACTACCAAAATGTGAGCTGCTCGCGCGATTAAATAAACAGCTTGCGGCACAAAATGGTCAAATATCGGTAGCCGTAGACTGCCTGCTGGGCATCCAGCGCATCGCGCAGGCCATGGGCACGGATGGCGTGGGCAGCCGTATGGATGTGTATGTGGAAATTGACGTCGGGCAAGCGCGCTGTGGCGTGCCACCGGGCCAGGCTGCGCTGCCCCTGGTGCAGGCCATTTCGCAGCACACAAGTACTACCGGTGGCCTGCGCTTTGCAGGCCTTCAGGCCTACCATGGCCGCGCGCAGCACCTGCGCACTGTAGCTGAGCGCCGCGCCGCCATTGCGCAAGTAGTGATGGATGTGCAACGCACCAAAGCGCTCATCGAAGTGGCAGGCTTTGGCGTGCCCCTGGTCACCGGCGCAGGCAGCGGCACCTTCAGCCATGAGGCCGCCAGCGGCGTGTACGGCGAGCTGCAAGCAGGCTCGTACCTGTTCATGGACGCAGACTACGCCGCCAACGAGGCCGACCCGCAGCAACCCCAGTTTGAGCACGCCGTGTTTGTCAAATCCCAGGTCATGAGCCGCAGCAAACTGTCAACCCCTGGCGCAACCGACGACCGCGCCGTCGTCGATGCAGGCCACAAAAGCCACGCCATCGATTCGGGCCTGCCCAAGC
>JAYVDN010000476.1:0-9796 GCA_043749385.1 Polaromonas sp. | reverse complement strand
AGCATTCTCCTTGGTAAAGAAACTGCTGGCCTTCAACAACCCCAGCCTGGGTAACGATGGCCAGCGGGTGGAAGTGGTGATTCTCTCGCGCAACGACCCCGTCAGCGGCCTGCGCGTGATGCGCAGCGCCGAGCATTACAAACTGCCGATCGTGCGCTGCACCTTCACGCGCGGCGAGTCTCCTTGGCGCTACCTGCGGCCGCTGCATGCCAACCTGTTTTTGTCTGCCAAATCGGAAGACGTGCGCGCAGCACTGGACAACGGTTTTGCGGCGGCCACTGTTGCTACCCGCTCGGTGCGCGCGGGGGAAAACTACCCCCACGAGGTGCGCATTGCCTTCGATGGCGATGCCGTGCTGTTCAGCGACGAGGCAGAGCGGGTGTACCAAAAATCTGGCCTGCCCGCTTTCCAAAAGCACGAAGCTAAGAAAATCTCCCAGCCCCTGCCTCCCGGCCCGTTCAAACCGCTGCTAGAGGCCCTGCACCGGCTACAAAACGAGAGCAATCCGCAAATCCGCATCCGCACCGCCCTGGTCACCGCCCGCAGCGCCCCGGCGCATGAACGCGCCATCCGCACCCTGATGAACTGGAACATTGAGGTCGATCAAGCCATGTTTTTGGGTGGCCTGCCCAAAGGCGAGTTTCTGCGCGAGTTTGAACCCGACTTTTTCTTTGACGACCAAACTGGCCACGTAGAATCTGCCGCCGACCATGTGCCTGCCGGGCATGTGGAAAGCGGTGTGAGTAACCGCTGAGCCAAACTGGATCACGCTGGTCACCCAGCGCTTGGGGCTTAAAGACAACGGCCCTGCTGTGATGGAGCTACTTCTTGGGCTTCTCAAGATGCGTAATTCGCCGCTAGAGCCACGATATCTTGGCTTTCGACAGCAAAAAACTCGCTATTTATTACGTAGCTGCTCCCGCGATATTCTATTGGTCTACAGCCTGATTGACACCTTAAAAATAGGTCAAAATTGCCGTTTTAAGCGCCCAGGAAGCTCTAGGCCGCTGAACATCGGCTGACCTCTCGGTAAAGCTGTGTAAACCCTGCCAACCATGGCACACTTTGCTGCGTTGAACATCAAAACCTCAAGGCACAGGAGAGCGTCATGCACGGATACCAGCCGTCCCCCAAGACTCGCGCCCCACGCAGTTTGCAGTTCATCGCCATAGCTTGCACCGTTCTGTGCCTTAGCGCACAGGCCTTGGCTCAAGCCGACAGCGGCCCCGCAGCGGTATGGCGCGCCACCTCGCGCTTGGGCTACGGACCCAGCCCGGCCAGCGCGCAAGCGGCGCAAACCGGCCCCAAAGCCTGGGCGCTGCAGCAAATTGATGGCGCTTACCAAGCCAGCCAAAAAAGCGCCAACGTGCCAGCTGAATTGGCGGCATTTAACGTCCCAGTAGACGAACTGGCACGTGATTTTCATGCCTTCAACGAGGCGCGTAAAAAGCTACGGGAGCGCGCCACGAACGCGCCGGACAGCGAGGCCGATAAAGCCGTGGTGGAAGAGCGCTTTTTGCGCGAGATTGTGCGCAGCTCGGCCGCCTGGCGTGTGATGGCCTGCAGCGACGGCGCGCTGGAGCAGCCACTGTTGGCCAAGATGACCGAGTTTTGGTTTAACCACTTCAATGTCTCGGTCACCAAAGGCCCCACGCGCGCCTTCGTCGGCCACTACGCCACCACCCTGCGCACCCATGCACTGGGCAAGTTTGAAGATTTGGTGTTGGCCAGCGCGCACCACCCCGCCATGCTGCTGTACCTGGACCAGGCGCAAAGCAATGCGCGCGGACTGAACGAAAACTACGCCCGCGAGCTGATGGAGCTGCACACCTTGGGCGTGGGCGCTGGCTACACCCAAGCCGATGTGCGTGAGCTGGCGCGCATCCTCACGGGCTGGACGGTGCAGTTGGGCCAAGGCAAAGGCTTCGCCTTCAACCCGCGCCAGCATGACACGGGCGACAAAGTGCTGCTAGGCCAAGCCTTTAAAAACAACGGCATGCAAGAAGGCGAAGACGCCATCCGCATGCTGGCGCGCCACCCCGCCACAGCCAAGCGCGTGACCTTGCGCTTGGCGCAGACTTTTGTGGCCGACCAGCCCAGCCAGGCCTTGCTGGACAAACTGGCCAGCACCTTTACCCGCACACAGGGCGACATGCGCGCGGTGATGCAAGCCATCGTTGAATCACCTGAGTTTTGGAGCGCAGACTCCAACTTGTTCAAAACGCCGCTGGACTACGCCTGCTCTGTGCTCACCGCTCAGGGCGGTGTGAAAGACCCGCGTGATGTGCAGCAAACCTTGGGCTTCTTAAACCAAGCTGGCCAGCCGCTGCACGCCTGGCCCACCCCAGATGGCTACAAAACCAGCGCCGCCACTTGGCTAGCCCCCGAAGCACTGACGCGCCGCGCCGACTACGCTTTGGGCTTGGGTAACCGCATGGCCGAGCCGATCTATTTGCAAACCTTCTTAAGCGCCAACAGCCGCGAGCGCATTGCCCGCGAAGCGCCCAATCTGCGCAGCGGCCTGATGTTGGCCAGCCCGGACTTTATGAGCAAGTAATTCCATTCCTAAATCATTACTGTCGTTGTTGCGTCGCCTTGCCGTTCCGGAGCACTGGCTGCGGCTCCTCGCCTAGACACTAATGATGTAGAAATGGAATATGCAGTATCTATTTTTTGGAGTTAGCCATGCACGCACAGCCATTTTCTCGTCGTCATATATTGCGCAGCTTGGCCGCCGGTCTGGGTACCAGTTTGGCCGTGGCCGCCAGCCCGCATGTATGGGCCCAGGCCGCTC
Organism: Polaromonas sp.; assembly: GCA_043749385.1. Taxonomy (GTDB): domain Bacteria; phylum Pseudomonadota; class Gammaproteobacteria; order Burkholderiales; family Burkholderiaceae_C; genus JAAFIP01. The sequence continues at coordinate 7,002 of JAYVDN010000476.1, read as the reverse complement.
CGTCAGGGGCCAAGACCCGAGGCCGTTTGGTCGTCGTGTTTTTGCGGGGTGCCTACGATGGTTTGTCTGCCTTCGTCCCTTATGCCGATGCCGACTACTACCAGCTGCGCCCCACCATCGCCATTCCTGCGCCCGACGGCACCGCGCAAACGGCCTTGAAACTGGACAGCACCTTTGGCATGCACCCCGCTATGGCCGCGCTCATGCCGCTGTGGCAGCAAGGCGTGCTCAGCTTCGTGCCGGCCGCGGGCATGCCCGCCCCCAACCGCTCGCACTTTGATGCGCAGTACCAAATGGAAACCTCGCACTCGGGCAAAACCAGCGGCGCACCGGGCTGGATCAACCAACTGGCGGGTTTGCGTCCAGCGCCCACTGCCCTCGGCGTAGGCGAGGCCAACCCGGCCATTTTGGCGGGCAATGCAAAAGTCAAGCTCATCCCCCAAGGCCAAGCTGCTGAGCGCTTGGGTGTGCTGGGCAACCCCAACCAGCGCCAGGCACTGATGGACTTGTACGCTGGCAACGACAAAGTCAGCATCGCCTTTCGCCAAGGCGCGGACAGCCGCATGCGCAGCGCCCAAGAACTGGGCGATGCCCGCAGCGCCCTGAACGCGCAGCGCGCTACCGCCGTGCGCGAACAAACCAACATGCTGGACCGCCAGTTGGACAAAGACGGCACCCCTGCCAACACGGCCGCACAAAACGCGCAAATGCAGGCCGCCAGTAACGGCGCGGCCGACCCCGTGGGCCTGCAACTGGACGCACAGCACCTGGGCACCTTGATGCGCAACGACCGCAGCCTGTCGCTAGGCTTTTTGTCCGCTGGCGGCTGGGACACGCATGCCAACCAAGGCAACGTCACCGGGCAACTGGCGGGCAGGTTGGGCAACCTCGCCCAAGGCATAGTCCAGCTGCGCCAAGAGTTCAGCGAGAGCGGCGACATGATCGTGGTGATGAGCGAGTTTGGCCGCACCAGCGCCGAGAACGGCACCAAAGGCACTGACCACGGCTTTGGCAATGCGATGTGGCTGGTAGGCAACCCCGTCAACGGTGGCAAATGGCATGGTCAATGGACGGGCCTTGCACGCGCCAACCTGAACGAGAACCGCGACCTGCCCGCCCACCACGACTACCGCGCCGTGCTAAGCCAGGTGCTGCACACCAGCTTTGGTTTGTCTGATTCGGCTCTGGCCAATGTGTTGCCGGGCGGGCAATGGGACAAACGGCTTGATGGGTTGATGCGTCCATCTTAACGATTCGGTGCGAAGATTGCGGGTGCAGGACGCAAGCCTTGTATGCTGACCAGGCTCAACGCTTCACTGCACTGAAAAGGTCAAACGCGTTTATCGGTGAAACGCTTCGACCTGGCCTTTGATTTTGATCAACAAAGGCTGGCCCTTGCGGTCCAGAGTTTTGCCTGCGGGCACCTTGACCCAGCCTTCGCTAATGCAGTATTCCTCGACATCGGCACGCTCTTTGCCATTGAGGCGAATGCCTACGCCTTTTTCAAACAAGGCGGCGACATGGTGCGGGCTGCGTGGGTCGACAGACAGGCGGTCGGGCAAAGGAGGTAATGTGAGGGTTTCGCTCATGAGGGGTGTGCTTTCAATGCACCTTATTTTGCACCCATTTTTGATGATTTCAATGTTCTGCCAGCCAAGCTGGTTTGAAAGCAATCTTAAAACAGCGTTACCGTCTACCAACCGAGCATCAGTTCGCCTTGATCCCGGCCGCTTGCACCAGCTTGGCCACCGCTTCTGTCTCGCTGCGAATGAAAGTGTCAAACCCGGCTGGGCTCATCGGCATGGGGTCGGCGCCGATATTGTCCAGTTTGGTTTTGAACTCTTTGTTGTTCAAAATTTTCACCACCTCGGCGTTGAGTTTGTCCACCACCGCGCGCGGCGTGCCGGAGGGAGCCAACATGCCTACCCAGAAGGTGTACTCCGAACCGGGCACACCCGCCTCGGCAGTCGTAGGCACGTTGGGCAAATCGTCCGAACGCTTGGGCGTACCCACAGCCAGGGCTTGCAGCTTGCCGTCGCGCACCAAGGGTAGGGCCGACACGATAGGTGCAAAAAACCAGTCAATGCGCCCGCTGATGGTCTCGGTCAGTGCCTCGGGCGTACCGCGAAACGGGATGTGGGTGGCGGTGATGCCTGCGGCCACACGGAATTTCTCGGCATTAATATGGGTGGCCGAGCCATTGCCCGCCGAGGCGTAGTTAAACGCATCCGGCTTGGCTTTGACCTTGACCAACAGGTCTTTCACATCTTTGTAGCCTTTGGCGGGCGAGACCACCATGATGTTGGGCAAACTGGCCAGCGCCGTCACGCCGCTCAGGTCTTTTAAAGTGTCGTAGGGCAAGCTGGGGTACAGCGCCGGGTTGACCACATGGCCGGAGGAATGCACCAGCAGGGTGTAGCCATCCGGCGCGGCCTTGGCCACCTGGTTGGCCGCAATAGTGCCACCTGCGCCAGGCTTGTTCTCGATGATGACGGTTTGGCCCAAGGCGGGGCCGAGCTTTTCGGCCACCGCACGGGCGATGATGTCGGTGCCGCTGCCTGCGGTAAAGGGCACCACCAGTTTGACGGTTTGCTTAGGCCAGTCGCTTTGCGCATGGACGGCAAGACTCACGGACACGAGGGCAGCAGCGGCGATCAGCGTGCGGCGATTCAAGAATTTTCTTTGCATAAAAGTCTCCTGGATTTATTGACTGACAGATACAGTGGCGGTCACCGGCGATGACCCAATGCCCGTGGCAGTGGTGACCGCCGCGACAGTAGCGCTTGCGGATGAGGATGCCGCTGGCGGGTACGGCATGGCCAGCAGCACCATGGCGGTGCGGTTGCCGCGATTGACCAACTGGCGTTTTTCACCCGGAGCAAAGCAGGCCGAGTCATGGCGCTGCAGCACCGCTTCGGTTTGCACGCCGTTCAGCTCGCTGACCAAGGTGAGCTCACCTTCCAGCACCATGTAGTGCTTCTCCACCGGCGAGCCGTCCAGGGTGGTGTGGCCACCGGGCAAAAGCTGGGATACACCCATCCACAGGGTCTGTGAAGGCCCGGCCTCATGGCCTTGCAGGCGCAGCATGTGCATGTCAAAGTGGTTGGGGGCTTTGTAGGGCGGGGCTTGGTCGAAGCGGGTGATGTTCATGTTTGTAGTCTCCGGAGGGTTGTGGTCAACGCAGGGCGGGGGAAAGTCGGACTTGACCGGACGCAGAGGGCGCGAAGGTACGCAAAAGACGCAAAAAAGAGAGAAACAGGGAAAGAGAACAAGAAAATTCCTGTCTTTTTTCCTCTCTCTTTTTCTGTCTTCTTTTGCGTCCTCTGCGTCATTTTTGCGTCCTTTAGCGTCCGGAAGTTTTTCTTAAGGGTGCAGGACAATACGCCCGGCTGCGCCAGCGAGCACGCGTTGGTAGCCTGAGAGTGCATCAGCTAAGGGCAACACATCTGCGGCAAGCACGGGAAAGGGTTTCAGGCTGCCGTCTTCAAAGCCTGCGCGCAGTTCGCCCAGCAGCTGGCTGGAGCGCACACAGTCCAGCGCCAAGGTGTCGATGCCGACAAAATTGTGCATGCCCCGGTAAAACTTGAACACGTCAAAGGCTACCGTTTTGCCCTTGGTGGCGATGATGAAGATTTGCGTAGCACCGTGGGCCATCACCGCGTGGGCTGCCTCCCAATAAATGCCGTCTACCGTGTTGAAGACGATGTCGGCACCACGCCCGCCCGTCAGGTCCATGATGCGGCTGGCGGGCTCGGTGTGCTGGGCGTTGACTACATCGACATGCCCGCAGGCATGGCCTTGCAAGGCATCTTGGCGCTGCACAGCGATCACCTTGGCACCGGCACGCGCGGCGATTTGCACCGCCGCTTGGCCAACCTTGCCGTTAGCACCAAACACCACCACCGTCTGGCCCCGCTGCACGCCGCCTGCGCGGCGAAAACCTTCGCAAGCGGTGACAAACGGCACGCCTACCGCCCCAGCTTCGTCCATGCTGATAGCTTGCGGGCGCAACTGCACGGCGGCAGCGGGCAGCACCAGGTAGCGTGCATGGCTGCCATCGCGGGTGATGCCCACATCGCCGCCCGAACCCCAAATTTCTTTGCCGATATGCTCTGCAGCGCCTGCTACCACCACACCCGCAAAGTCGCGCCCAGGGGTGCGCGGGAATACGGCGTGCGGCATGATGCCCAGCGTGGCTTTCACGTCGCTTGGGTTGATGGCGGCGGCGCGTACCTCGACCACCACTTGGTCGGCGCTGCATGCCGGTTGGGGCTGCGCCACATGGGTGAGCACCAGTGCGTCAATGCCCGCGGCTTTGGTCTGCACACGCAGTGCAGTGGGTGGTGATGCCATGGTTTATTTCTTCGGTAGATTGAGCATGGCACGCGCATCAAGGGCGCTGGCAATGCTGCCGCCCATCTGGCGCACCATGTCGGCGGCCTTGGCCACCAGCTCGGCATTGCTCTTGGCGAGCACGCCTTTTTCCAGGTAGATGTTGTCCTCCATGCCCACCCGCACATGGCCGCCGAACAGCCAGCTTTGCGCCACGATAGGAAACTCCGAGCGGCCAATGCCAAAGGCTGACCAGAAGGCACCCGCAGGCAGCAAATTGCGGGCGTACAGCAAGGTCTCGGGCGTGGCGGCAAAGCCGTATTTCACACCCAGCACAAAGGTCCACATGCCCGGGCCGTCCAGCGTGCCGTCGGCGATCAAATCGCGGGCCAAGTGCAGGTCACCCGAGTCAAAAATCTCCAGCTCAGGCTTCACACCCGCTGCGCGCATCACGGCCGCCATGCGGCGTACGTTACGCGGCGTGTTGATCACCACATCGGGGCCGCTGTTCATGGTGTTCAGGTCTAGCGAACACACATCGGGTTTGATAAGGGCAATATGTTCTACGCGCTTCTCGGGCGCAACCAGTGTGGTACCCGGTGCAAAGATTTTTGGGTCGTCTTCGCTGGGCACGTAGCGCCCGCCGGGCCCCGTGGTCAGGTTGATGATCAGGTCTTGCGTCTTGGCGCGGATGCGGCTGACCACATCGCGGTACAGCTCCACTTCCATCGACGGCCTGCCGGTTTTCGGGTCGCGCACATGGATGTGCACTGCTGCTGCGCCCGCCTCGTGCGCAGCCAGACATTCGTTGGCAATCTGCTCGGGCGTGACCGGCAAGTAAGGCGTTTGCTCGGGCTTGGTGAGGTTGCCAGTCACCGCGCAGGTGATGAGGGTTTTTTGCTCAAACATGCTACAAGCTCCTTCCGCCGTCGATCACAAAACGCGCACCCGTGGCGAAGCGCAAACTGGTGGCGCAGGCCTCTATCGCTGCGGCGATATCGTCTACCGCACCGATACGGCCCAGCGGAATGGTGGCCGCGGCCTTGCTATTGAAATCGCTGCCACGCCCGGGCACAAAGCTGGAGTCCACCACACCGGGCGACACGGCCAGCACGCGCACTTGCGGTGCCAGCGCCTTGGCCAACGATTTGGTCAGTATGTCCAGCCCCGCCTTGGAGGCCACGTAGGCCAGGTTGCTGCCATTGCCGGTAAAGCCTGCGATGGACGATACGTTGACGATCAAACCATCGCCAGAGGCCTTGAGCATCGGTGCAAAGGCGCGGATGGTGGAGAACACGCCGCGCAAATTGGCTTGCATGATGTCGTCAAACAAGGCGTCGCTCAAGCCCTCCAGGTCGCCCGCTGGCACGGCCTTGGTGTGGCCTGCGCTGTTGATGAGGATGTCGCAGCGGCCTGCGCGCTCCTTCACCACCGCAGCGGCGGCTACCAGGGACGCACCATCGGTGATGGACGCGGTGACGGTAAAGTGCTGCGCCTGGGCTGCGCCGGGCAGTGCGTCCAGCCAGGTTTGCACCGCGTCGCTGCCACTGCGGTCAAGCGACACGATGCGCGCACCGCGTGCGGCCAAGCGCTTGGCGCTGGCCATGCCGATGGCACCCTTGCCGCCCGTGATGACGACGACTTTGCCGTCCAGTCTGTCTTGCGTTTCAAAACTCATGCTTTTCTTTCAAATCTATCAAGGAAGTTTTTGGAAATTCTCAGGGCAATGTCAGGGAATCGGAGGGCTGGGCAACTTCATCTCGCCGTCTTGCAGCACCAGGTCGTAGTCCAGCGTGTAGTGTCCGCCCGCATCCTGGTGCTGTTGGTAGCGGCCCACCAGGCTCTCCACCACAGAGAAGGTCACGTCGGTATGCAAGCGCTCGTCGTCATCGGCAAACACCTGCGTGACCAACACCTTGTAGCCCGGCTTGGACACCATATAGTGCAAATGCGCGGGGCGGAAAGGGTGGCGGATTTGCGCGCGCAGCAGGTCACCGCAAGGCCCGTCGGTGGGCACGGGGTAGCCCGCGGGGCGCACGGACTTGAAGTGGAACTTGCCCTGTGCATCGGTGCGAAAACGCCCGCGCAGGTTCATGTCGGGCTGGTCTTTGTCCTGGTTTTCGTACATACCCAAGGGCGAGGCCTGCCACACGTCCACCACCGCGTCCGTCATGGCCTCGCCACGGCTGTTGCGCACGGTGCCGGTGACGCTAAGGGCCTGGCCCGGTAGCGTGGCTTCTGCACCGCGTGCAATGTTGGCACCCAAGGGGTACTCGGGCGCATTGGCGCGCCAGAAGGGGCCGAGCAACGCGGCATCGGTTTCGCCATGTTTTTGGGTGTTGTTTTGCAGGGTAATGAGGGTAGAGGCCCCCAAGATATCGGAGGCCAAGATGACCTCGTTTTTTACCTCGCTGGTGGCCTTGCCCAAGCCGACCACAAAGTGGCAAGCCGCCTCAAACTCGGCGTCGGTGGGTTTGACCTGGCGAATGAACGCGTGCAAGTGGGTCACCAATGCGCTGGTGATTTCTCGCAGGCGCGGGTCGGGTGTTTTGGCCATGACGGCCAGCACTTGGGTGGTGATGTTTTGGGTGGTAACGAAGTCCATGGTGGCAAGTCCTGATTCAATCCATTGGAGGGGCGCAACGGGTTGCAGTCCATCCTATCTCTAAA
>JAYVDN010000475.1:0-16819 GCA_043749385.1 Polaromonas sp. | reverse complement strand
AATCGCAAGGAGGTGATGGTTGGTGAAAGTAGTTTGAATATTCAGCCGCGAGCATGCCTTGCTGATAGACGCGGTATAGAAGAGCTGACGAGCTATGAGAAGCTGGTGACTCGCTGGCCGGGACTGAGAATGATGGCCCTGCCGGATAACGCAGCGGCCAAACTTCACTCTTATGCCTGCGGTGCTAAAGACTATTTTTTACTAGAATTCCAGGAAGCTCGAAGTACGCTCTACCTCATCACGCCTGAGGGTTTGTTGCTCAGTCTTGCAATACCGATGGCCAGCGCCATGCCTGCACCATCTCCATTCCCCAGATCCGGACCTGACTCAGCAAGAGGGGGTGAGGTAGAAAAAAAGTTCAATACCGTAAAGATTTTTTTTGGCACCAACCGTGCTCGCACCACGAGTAGAAAAATTGCTGAGCAATATGGTACCGAGCGCGGTGAGCTTGAGGTAGGCCAACTCGAAGTGACGGTGCCGTTCAACCATAAAGAAGGAGATATCGAGCAGCCCAAGTGGTTGCGTTTCGAGTTTTCCAAAGATCCGGAAAAACACATGGTCTTAGCCAATATCGTGTCGTGGTCTTTGGCGAGTTTCCGGCGTAATTTGCAAAATGCAATCGCCAATGACCCAGATGGATCAGCTTTTTTGTTTATCCACGGCTTCAACGTTTCGTTTGAAGATGCATCGCTGCGGACAGCGCAAATGGCGTGGGACCTGAAGCTGCTGACTGCACCAATGATGTTCAGTTGGCCGTCTAAATCCAACTTGGAAGGGTACGCTGCAGACGAAGATAACGTTGTCTGGGCGGTACGCGACTTGAGAGTATTTTTAGATGAAATTGTCAATCAGACAGGCGCTCGTAAAGTGCATGTCATTGCGCACAGTATGGGCAATCGCGGATTGGTGCAAGCATTGCAACAGTTTGACCGCCTCAACGACAAACCTCGCTTTAGCCAAGTCATACTCGCCGCACCGGATATTGATGCAAGTGTGTTCAAGCGAGACATTGCGCCGGCGATCAAACAGTCAGCCGAGCAGCTCACAATTTATGCATCGAGCAAAGACAAAGCCCTCAAGGCGTCGAAAAAAGTCCACGACAATCAGCGCGTAGGCGACGCAACTGGAATTCCCTTGGTTATTGCCGGCATCGACACAGTAGACGCCAGCGCCGTCGATACCGATTTTTTGGGCCATTCTTATTTTGGTGACGAGACCAGTTTGCTTAAAGATATCGGCGTGATATTCAAAACAGGTGCAACTGCCGAGCAAAGAAATCTGAAACAGGAAACCCGAGGAAACACACTGTTCTGGAGCGTCCAATAAGCACGGATTAATGAGCGGTCGCGCAATTGATGGTGGAGCATTTCAGTTTCCGCCCCCTACAATCGGCCCTATGCCCAGCCCACAACATGCCATCTGGAACCAAGTCCGCGCAAGGCCCTTGTTGGTCACATCTATCGCGTTGGGTCTGCTCACTGCGCTGGCCATGCCTGCGGCACTGGGGCTGCACGCGGTCACGCGCATGATCATCGGTTGGAACGTCACGACCTGCATCTACCTGCTGCTGGGCAGCGCCATGGTGTTGCGCTCTACGCCCGAGCAAATCCACCGGCGCGCACGCATACAAGACGATGGCAAGCTGCTGGTGCTGAGCTTGGTTATCTTGGCGGCCCTGTTCGCGCTCAGCGCCGTTGTGGTGGAGCTGGCGGTGATCAAAGAAGTGAAAACCAGCCAGAAGTATGCCCACATGGTGTTGGCCGGTTTGACCATCGCCTCATCCTGGGGCTTTACCCACATGATTTTCGCCTTGCACTACGCCCACGACTACTACGCAGCGCGGGCCAACAACCTGCCCGGCGGTCTAGATTTTCCCAACGACGATGCGCCTGACTACGGCGACTTTTTATACTTCGCATTCGTCATCGGCACCTCGGGACAAACCGCCGACGTCGCCTTCACCTCAAAAAGCATGCGCCGCATTGGCCTGGTGCATTGCGTGGTGGCGTTTGTCTTTAACACCACCGTGCTGGCCCTGACCATCAATATTGCAGCCAGCTTGATTTAGCCTTTACGGCTGTTGCTTGGCAAACCGTGCAGCAAACTCCAGCATGCGTGAGCGGTTTTTACCAAAGTCAAACAGCCCCAGGTTCGAGCGTGAGCGGTAGTCAATCTGCTGGGCCTGCGCGTCAAGCGTGAACTCTACTTGGTCCCTAAATCCTATCGGCGTGGTAAACACCGCCTCCAGTGCGGTCGCGTCACTGGTCACCACCTTCGCCTCGCTGAACGTAGCCAAAGTAGCCATCAGCAGCGCCATGCCCTGCGCGGCGCTGCCCGTGTAGCGCAGCGGCGCCAGCGTGCCACCACCCAACGAGTTGGCGCAGTTGCTGGGTAGCGTGCAGGCCAAGGCAGCGCGGCTGGTGTTGGCCTCGCTGGCGCTGCCTGCCAAGGGTACCGGGGCAGCGCAGCCGCCCAACCCGAAGGCGATGAACACGGTGCTGGCTGCAAAACGCAGGTTGAAATTTATCAAGGGGTTCTCCTGAATGATTAGGAGAAGCTTACACAGCTTGGCGTATTCGCAAGGTGCATGGCCGCAATGTCCTTTACCTGCTGTTTAGCAGATCACTGATGACGAAAAAACCCGCGCCAGTTGCCTGCCGCGGGTTGCATGGCGAAGGCAAGCTAGCTTATTGCAGCGTTACTTCTACCCGGCGGCTCTCGGCGGCGCTGGTGGCACCGGCAGTTATATCGGCGGGCTTTTTCAGTTCGATTTGCTTTTCTGGCACGTCAGACAGCAACAGCAGGTCGCGCACGGCTTTGGCGCGTTGCTTGGCCAGCTCGGCGTTTTTAGCGGGGTCGCCGCTGGCGTCTACATAGCCGCTGATGGCGGCTGTTTTACCGGCTTTGACGCCTGCCACGATGTCTTTCAGCGCGGCGCTGCCTTCTTTGGGCATGTCGGCTTTGCCAGAGGCAAAGTAGAACTTGACCACGCCGTTTTCTACCTTCACGCTGGCAGCATCGGCAGCGGCCTTGGCGGCCAAGGCCATGGCTTCGTCGCTCTTGGCTGCGGTGGCACCGGCTGCGGCAGCGGTAGCCGCTGCACCTGCTGCTGCATCTACGGCAGGCTTGGCAGCGTCCGCCGCTGGGGCAGCGGCTGGGGCTGCTGCGGGTGCTACAGCGGCTGCAATGGCGGGTGCCGCCGCTGCGGCCACGGCGGCTAAGGGTGGCGTGACGGTCACGTTAGGCGACTTGCCGCCGTGGATCGACATCATCAAGGGCACGATGAGCAGGGCCACGATGTTGATGATCTTGATCAGCGGGTTGACTGCCGGGCCGGCGGTGTCTTTGTAGGGGTCGCCTACGGTGTCACCGGTGACGGCTGCCTTGTGCGTATCAGAGCCTTTGCCGCCGTGGTTGCCGTCTTCGATGTACTTCTTGGCGTTGTCCCACGCACCGCCGCCGGTGCACATGGAGATAGCGACAAACAGGCCAGTGACGATGGTGCCCATCAGCAGGCCGCCCAGTGCGGCGGGGCCTAATGCCAAGCCGACGACGATGGGTACTACGACGGGTAGAAGCGACGGAATCATCATCTCTTTGATGGCAGCCGTAGTCAGCATGTCCACCGCAGCGCTGTAGTCGGGCTTGCGTTTGCCTGCCATGATCTCGCCGTCTTTAAACTGGCGGCGCACTTCTACGACGACAGAGCCTGCTGCGCGGCCCACGGCCTCCATCGCCATGGCACCGAAGAGGTAGGGAATCAAGCCGCCGATGAACAGGCCAATGATGACCATCGGGTCTGACAAATCAAAGCTGATGACCTTGCCGTAGCCTTCCAGCTTGTGGGTGTAGTCAGCAAACAGCACCAGGGCTGCCAGGCCTGCGGAGCCAATGGCGTAGCCCTTGGTCACGGCCTTGGTGGTGTTGCCTACGGCGTCCAGCGGGTCGGTCACGTCACGCACGCTGGCGGGCAGCTCGGCCATTTCGGCAATGCCACCGGCGTTGTCGGTGATGGGGCCATACGCGTCAAGCGCCACAACAATACCGGCCATCGACAGCATAGAGGTAGCTGCAATGGCAATGCCGTACAGGCCCGCCAGCTTGAATGCGCACCAGATGGCAGCGCAGACAAAAATCACCGGCCAAGCGGTAGAGCGCATCGACACGCCCAGGCCAGCAATGATGTTGGTGCCGTGGCCGGTGGTAGATGCTTGCGCAATGTGCTTGACAGGCGGGTACTGTGTGCCGGTGTAGTACTCGGTCACCCACACCAATGCGCCCGTGAGAACCAGGCCGACGGCGCAGGTGCCTAGCAAGGCCATGCGGCTGCCGCTGGCGGTGATCATGCTGTCAGGCACCATCATCCAGGTAACGACGGCAAAAGCGATGAAGGACAACACGCCCGCCACTGCCAGGCCTTTGTACAGCGCAGGCATCACATTCTTCATGCCAGGCGATGCCTTGACAAAGAAGCAGCCAATGATGGAGGCAATGATGGATACCGCGCCCAAGGCCAGTGGGTACACCACGGGGATGGTGCCCGCACCGGTCACCACCAGCGCGCCTAGCACCATGGTGGCAATCAAAGTCACCGCATAGGTTTCAAACAAGTCAGCGGCCATACCAGCGCAGTCGCCCACGTTGTCGCCCACGTTGTCGGCAATCACGGCCGGGTTGCGTGGGTCATCCTCGGGGATGCCAGCTTCTACCTTGCCCACCAAGTCCGCGCCTACGTCAGCGCCCTTGGTAAAGATGCCGCCGCCCAAACGGGCGAAGATGGAAATCAATGACGAGCCGAATGCAAAACCGATCAGCGGGTTGAGCAGCTTGGCCAGGTTTTTATCGGGGGTAAAGTTGCCGTTACCGACGAGGAACCAGTAAAACACCGTCACGCCCAGCAGGCCCAGGCCTACCACCAGCATGCCGGTGATCGCTCCCCCCCGGAAGGCGACATCCAGCGCGGGGCCAATGCCCTTGGTAGCGGCCTGTGCAGTGCGCACGTTGGCTTTGACCGACACGTTCATGCCGATAAAGCCGCAGGCACCCGAGAGCACGGCACCCAGCACGAAGCCAAATGCACTCATACCGTCCAGAAAAACACCAATCAAAATCGCCAGCACAACGCCGACCATGGTGATAGTTTTGTACTGTCGCGCCAGATAGGCCGCCGCTCCGGTTTGAATAGCGCCTGCAATCTCTTGCATGCGCGCATTGCCTGCGTCTTGGGAAAGAATCCAACCGCGAGCCCAGATGCCGTAACCCACGGCTGCCAGCCCGCACACAAGCGCCAAAATAAGCGCTGCATTGCTTGTCATATGTAAATCTCCTGTAGTTTTTGACGAAGAAGGTGTTCAACGCTTTGGTTTGCTTTGCACACCCGCTGCGTTGCTTCCTCATCCCCCCACTCTTGACTGGGGCACAGAGACGATTGGCCAACGGGCTGAATGTAGCCTGAAAACGTGACGTATTTACGTAAAAGCAAGGGTTGTGAAAGTAAAATCAGGGTTAATCCTAGGATTTGCTGGTTCATTCAGTAAGTATTCCCAACTCAACCAAGAGAGCCCTCCATGTCACTCGACCTCGTACAACCCGGCAAAAACGCCCCCCATGAATTTAACGTGATCATCGAAATCCCGATGAATGCCGACCCGATCAAGTACGAGGTAGACAAAGAAAGCGGCGCCATCTTCGTAGACCGCTTTATGTCCACGTCCATGCACTACCCCACTAACTACGGTTACGTGCCCAAAACCTTAAGCGGTGACGGCGACCCGGTAGACGTGCTGGTCATCACCCCCGTGCCTTTGATCCCGGGGGTGGTAGTCACCTGCCGCCCCATCGGCATTTTGATGATGGAAGACGAAGCTGGCATAGACGGCAAAGTGCTGGCCGTGCCCATCGACAAAAAATGCTCGCTCTACACCCACTGGCAAAAGCCCGAAGACATGAACCCCCTGCGCCTGAAAACCATTGCGCACTTCTTTGAGCACTACAAAGACCTGGAAGAAGGCAAGTGGGTCAAAGTGATGGGCTGGGAAGGCCCGGATGCTGCGCGCAAAGAAGTGGCGGACGGCATGGTGGCTTACGCCAAGGAATCGGCCAAGCCTAAGGCTTAAAACGCATAGCGGCCCGCACGGCCGCTATTTACAAGCCTATTAGGCCTGTAGCCCTCTAGAATATCGCGGGAGCAGCTACTAAATATGTAGCTTATTGCCCGCTATTCTTGCGCTAGCATTTCCAAATTGCGCCACACAGCCGTGCAGTTAGCCGGCCGCTCTTCGGGCATTTTGTGCATCATGCGGTCCAAAAAGGGTTGGAACTTGGCGTGCTCTGACGGCAGTAGCGGCACAGGGGAGTGGATGTGGCGGCTAAGCAGTTCGCCCAAGCTTTTGCCAGTGTAAGGGCGTTGCCCCGTGAGCAGCTCATACAACACCACACCCAGGCTGTAGAAGTCGCTGCGGTGGGTTACCTCTTTGCCGCCCGCTTGTTCAGGGCTGATGTAGTAAGGCGTGCCCACGACTTGGCCGTGGCTGGTGCGTACCAGCATCTCGGTGTCGTCGCGGATGTTTTTGACAATGCCAAAGTCCACCAGCACCAGCTCGCCCGTAGCGCGGAACATCAAATTATCGGGTTTCAGGTCGCGGTAGACCAAGCGCAGCGCGTGGATGGCGTCTAGCGCGCTGACAATTTGGCGTAACAGGTCTACCACCCGGGCATGGCTGGGGCACTTGGCGATTTCTACTTTAAAGTTGCCGCCCGCCAAATATTCCATGGCGATAAAAGCGTATTCATCGGTAAAACCCTGGTCGTAGATTTTGGCAATATGGTGGTGTTCGATGGTGGCCAGCACAGCATATTCCTGGATAAAACGGCGCATCATTTCGGCGTCGTTTTGCAAGGAGGTGCGCAGCACTTTGAGCACTACCTCGGTTTTGCGCGCGGCAGAGTAGGCCAAAAACACGTCGCTGGTACCGCCTTGCCCCAGCTTGCGAATCATCTCATAGCCCTTAAAGCGCTGTTTGTGCGCCAAGGACGAGGCTGACTGCAAGCTCCACAGAGACTGCCTGAGCGCGCTTTTGGCTGCGCGTGCGGTAATGTGCGAGTTTTCTTCGGCCGCAGAGCCGATGGCTTGCTCTTCAAAGGCAATGGCAGTGCTGTCAGCGCCCAGCTGCAAGTCCATATCGGCTTGGTAGTTCAGTACCTCGCAGGCGCTCACGCTTTGCACGCGCCCGCGAATGCGGATCACCTGCTCACGCCCTTTGTCTACGCCGCTGCCTGCCAGGCGGGCCGTATCCATGCTGGCCACCACCGTCCAGCCCAGCTCTTTGCTGGCGGTTTGCAGGCGCGAGGCAATGTTGACGCTATCGCCTAGCGGGGTCACTTCTTGCGCGCCATGGCTGCCCAGCTGGCCCAGCGTCACCTCACCGCTGTGCAGCCCAATGCCTACGTTAAATTCAGGCAGGCCGCGCGCACCATACGTATCGGTGGTCCAAGTGCGAAACTCTTGCGCCACGGTACGCAAACCCACAGCGGCTGACAGCGCCCGGCTGGCATGCGAGCTGTGGGTTTGTGTCGAGTTGGCGTCGTGGGCGTCGTCTTCAAACAAGGCCAGCAAACCGTCGCCCAGCATTTTCAAGTGCGTGCCGCCGTAGGCCACTACGGGGCGGCAAGCCAGCTCAAAATACCGCCCCAGCAAGGTAGCCAGTTCGGCAGCGGACAAGCGCTCCGCCATGGTGGTGAAGTTGCGAATGTCCGCAAACATGACCGTCGCTTGCATGGTGGTGCCCGCGGGCGTAGCACTGGCGCTGGGTATGGGCATGGATTGCGAGAGGCTGCCAAATTCCGACACCGATGGCAATACGCTCTCGGGCCCGCCGTAGCGCCGGCGAAACTGCTCGTGCGCCTGCTCTTCGGTTTGCGCCATCGCATGGTGCACCGCGTGCGAGACAGCTTGGCTTCTATGGCGATCAAAGCGGTTGATTTTTTGTACCTGCGCGGCGATAGATTCCAGCAGCTCTTCGCGTTTGAAGGGCTTGGTGATGTAGTCGTCCGCCCCTAGCTGCATGCCCCGTCGGATCTGGCTACGGTCTTCAGCAGCGGTGAGCATGATGACCACCGTGCGCTCTAGCACGGGGTTGTCGCGCACCGCTGCCAGCAGGGCAAAGCCGTCCATCACCGGCATATTGATATCGGTGATGACGATGTCGGGCGGGTGGGACAGCGCAGCACCCAGTGCCTGCTGCCCGTCATGGGCAGTGGCCACATCAAAGCCTTCCAAGGTCAAGAGCCTTTCAAGGTTTTTACGGATAGCTTCGTCGTCTTCGACGACCAGAATACGGTGCATAGTGAACCAAAAAGTATGCCTGATGTTAAACTGAATTCATGGAAAAAGCAGGCCTTCAAACTGACCTTTATCTCGACTCTGTTCAAGCGCAGCGCGCTATCGAGTTCATGCAGGCTGCCTCTGAGGGGCTGCTGTTCTACAGCCGCGACGAGATTTTGGACTGCAATGATGCGTTTGCACAGTTGTTAGGCCGCTCACGTGAGAGTTTGCTGGGTGTCAACGCATTGACGCTGTTCCCCCCAAACGATCAAGAGGTTGCTGCGCGGCATATGTTTTTGGGGCTGAACACGCCCTACCTGTCCCACTTGCCCCACTCTGTCAGCGATGCCAACGTGAACGTGGAAATTACCGAGCGGGCCTGGCACTACCAAGGCCAACTTTGTTGGGTGGCTACCGTGCACGACACCTCCAGCGTTGCGCGCATTGCGCAGTCTCTGGTGCGCTCGCAGGCGCGCTACCGCACCCTGGTAGAAAACGCTGACCAAGTGATTTTGTTTGTGCAAGAGCGCAACGTGGCCTATGCCAACCCGGCGGCTATCCAGTTTTTCAAGCTCGCGCCTGAGGCCATCCGTGACACTTTGTCTTTGTACCTGATCCATCCCGAGGATCGCCCGCTGGCCCTGGCGCGCCGCAAAGCGATGATTGCAGGCGACCCCGAGCACAGCGTGGTGCTTCGCACCATAGCGCCGCCTACCGAGCATCTGCAACATGACACCACCGTGTCGTGGGTGCGGTTTTATGGCTCACTGGTGGAATGGGAGGGGCAGGCCGCTACGCTGATCTTCATGACTGACCTGACAGCCCAGCGCGAGACTGAGGAGAGCATGCGCAAAGCCTTGGCCCAAGAGAAAGAGCTGGGGGATTTGAAAACGCGTTTTGTGTCCATGGCCTCGCACGAGTTTCGCACGCCGCTCTCCACCATCCAAACCAGCTCTGAACTGCTGGGGCACTACAGCCAGCGCCTGAACGAGGCGCAAAAGCAGGAGGCCATTGCCGACATCCAGAGTGCGGTGCAGCGCATGCAAGCCATGATGGCCAATTTCCTGGCCTTTGGCCGCATGTCGGCGGGTGCCATGGTGTACCAACGCGCGCCCGTGGCCTTGCTGACCGTGGTGCGCAGCGTGGTGCAGGAGACGCTGGCGGCGGCAGGCCAAAAACCCGAGGTGCATGTCAATGCCCAGCCGCCGCTGCTTGAGGCCACGCAGTTAATGCTGGACGAAGTGTTGCTGCGCCAAATGCTGGGCAACTTGCTGGGCAACGCATGCAAATACTCCAAGCAGGGCACATCGGTGGAGGTCAACATCGACATGCTGCCCGCATCTGGTCTCAATGAAGATTCAAGTGAGCCGCAGTTGCGTATCGTGGTGGCTGACCACGGCATTGGCATACCGGCAGATGACTTGCCTCTGCTGTTCGAGAGTTTTCACCGCGCCGCCAACGCGGTGAATTTGCCGGGCACCGGCCTGGGGCTGGCCATTGTTGACCGCGCCGTGCGGGCCCATGGTGGTCACGTTAGCGTACACAGCATTGAAGGCGAGTGCACGCAGTTTGAATTGTTGTTGCCTTGGCACTTGATCTTGCCATAGCTAAAAGCCTAGCCTCACAGTGGATTTAGTTGACAAATCAGAGCTTCTGCATTAGATTACTAACCAGTCAGTCAGTAATTTATCTGCCAAGGGTCGGTATGCTAATTTCCAAAGCACAAAAAAAATATGTTTTCCGCGAAAACGTTGCGCGAGCAGCTACGCTTTCAGTAGTGGTTGTGGTGCTGGCAAGCGCTGCGGCATGTTCCAAGCCCGCCGCTCAGCCTGACCCTGTTCGGGCCGTCAAGGTGATGAAGGTGGGGGTCAGCGGCGTCGAGGCGGCGCACGAATATGCGGGTGAGGTGCGGGCAAGGGTCGAGTCGCGGCTGGGCTTTCGGGTAGCGGGCAAGATCATCAAGCGCCAAGCCGAAGTGGGCCAGCGGGTGAAAGTAGGCCAACTGTTAGCGCAAATTGACCCGCAAGACTACAAGCTGGCGTTTGAAGCCAGCAGCGCCCAGGTGGCCGCTGCAGCCACCAACCGCGACTTGGCAGCCGCAGACTTTAAGCGTTTTGCGGCGCTGAAAGACCAAAACTTTATCAGTGGCGCTGAGCTGGAGCGGCGCGAGACCACGCTCAAGGCAGCGCAGGCCCAGCTAGAGCAAGCGCAGGCACAACTCAAATCGCAGGCTAACCAAACTGGCTACGCCAACCTGGTTGCCGACGTGTCGGGGATAGTAACCGCCGTAGAGGCTGAGCCCGGCCAAGTAGTGGCAGCGGGCACGCCCGTGGTGCGCATTGCGCAAGACGGCGCGCGCGACGTGGTGTTTAACGTGCCCGAAGACCGCTTGCGCGAAACCTTGGTAGGTACGGCAGTGACGGTCAAGCAATGGGCGCAAGAAGGCCAAGCCCAGGGCCGCGTGCGCGAGGTGGCCGCTAGCGCCGACCCTGCCACCCGTACCTTCCCCATCAAAGTAGCGGTCGATGCCAAAGACGCACCTGCATTAGGCTCCACCGTGTATGTGTACCCGGCCTCCAGCTTTGCAGGCGTGCAAGTGATCAAGCTGCCTACCAGCGCACTGTTTGAGTCAGGCAAAGCCAGCCACGTGTGGGTGCTGGATACCGCAAGCATGACCGTGAAAAGTACGCCTGTGAAAATAGCTACAGCCGACGGCAACGAAGCCGTGATTGAAGGCGGTTTGCAACCGGGTATGCTGGTGGTCTCTGCGGGTGTGCACGTGCTGGCAGCGGGTCAAAAGGTCACTATTTACAAAGACAATACGGCTGTAGGCCAACAGAATATCGCGGGAGCAGCTACTAAAAACGTAGTGCCAATAGCTGCAACACCAGCGCCCTCAGCATCCGCTGCGGCAAAGTGAGCGCACCATGACTGAACCAATTTCTGCGCAAAGCACTGCGAAGGTGGCTAGCGATGCTATGCCCAGCAAGTTCAACCTTTCCAAATGGGCCATCGACCATCCCGCACTTACCCGCTACTTGATGGTGGTGTTGATGCTGCTGGGCTTTGCGGCCTACTTTCAGCTAGGCCAGGACGAAGACCCGCCGTTTACCTTTCGCGTGATGGCCATCCGCGTGTTCTACCCGGGCGCCACGGCGCAGCAGGTGAACGAGCAGGTGGTAGACAAGATAGAGAAAACGCTGCAGGAAGTACCGCTGTCAGACAAAATTCGCTCCTACGCCAAGCCCGGTGAGGCCTTGATTATTTTCCAGGTCAAAGACTCTGGCAACCCCAAAGACATTCCCAGTATTTGGTACAGCGTGCGCAAAAAGGTGGGTGACATTCGCGGTACCTTGCCAGCGGGCGTGATAGGCCCGTTTTTTAACGACGAATTTGGCGATGTGTTTGGCGTGATGTACGCGCTGCGCAGCGACGGTTTCAGCTACGCTGAGAACAAAGCCTTTGCCGACGATGTGCGCCAGCAGCTGCTTCGCGTGAAAGACGTGGCCAAGGTAGAGCTGTATGGCCAGCAAGATGAAAAACTGTATGTAGAAATCTCCCAAAAGCGCCTGAGCCAATTGGGCTTGGATTTGAACGCCGTGCTGGGCCAACTGGGCGCACAAAACGCGGTGGAATCCGCCGGTGTGATGGTCACCCCGCTGGACATGCTGCAAGTGCGCGTCGGTGGCCAGTTCAACACCATAGAAGAACTCAAAGCTATGCCCATTCGCGGTGCCAACGCCGCCAACGCCGGCGCAGCGCAAATCCGCTTGGGCGATATTGCCGATATCAAGCGCGCTTATATCGACCCGGCGCAGGTCAAAGTGCGCTATACCGAGCGTGATGCCAGCGGCAAAGTAGGTGGTCAAGAGGTTATCGTGCTCGGCGTGTCCATGGCCAAGGGTGGCGACATCATCGCGCTGGGCAAGGCGCTGGCCGTGGCTACCGGCAAGATCACCCGCAACCTGCCTGCAGGCGCAGAGCTGGTACAAATCCAGGACCAGCCGCGCGCCGTGAGCACCTCGGTCAATGAATTTGTCGGCGTGCTGATCGAAGCCGTCATCATCGTGCTGGCGGTGAGCTTTCTGGCGCTGGGCCTGCACAGCCGTGGCAAACACGTGCCTTTGTACAAGCGCTATTACATCGACATTCGCCCCGGCCTGGTGGTGGGCATCACCATTCCTTTGGTGCTGGCGGTTACCTTTTTAGCCATGTGGTACTTTGGCCTGGGGCTGCACAAAATATCGCTTGGCTCCCTCATCATCGCGCTGGGCTTGCTGGTAGACGACGCCATCATTGCGGTAGAAATGATGGTGCGCAAGATGGAAGAGGGCTACGACAAGGTGCGCTCTGCCACCTTTGCCTACGAGCTGACCGCCATGCCCATGTTGACCGGCACCTTGATCACCGCAGTGGGCTTTTTGCCCATCGGCATTGCCAAGTCGCTCACGGGGGAATACACCTTCGCCATCTTTGCTGTCACGGTCATTGCGCTGCTGATCAGCTGGGTGGTGTCGGTGTATTTTGTGCCGTATTTGGGCCTATTGATTTTGAAGCACAAAGACAACCAGGCCATGCGCAACCATGCGGGTGAGCACGAGGCGGGCGGGGCAGACCACCAAGAGCATTTCGATTCACCGTTTTATAACGTGTTTCGCCGCGCGGTGAACTGGTGCGTTACCTACCGCTGGACCACCATTGGCGTGACCTTGTTGATATTTGCACTGGGCATCGTGGGCATGGGCAAAGTGCAGCAGCAGTTTTTCCCTGACTCGTCGCGGCCAGAAATTTTGGTAGATGTCTGGTTTGCCGAAGGCACCAGCCTGGCGGCCAACGAAGCCGTGGTCAAGCGCCTGGAGCAGCGGCTGATGCAGGAACCCGGCATGGTCAGCGTCAGCACCTGGCTAGGCTCGGGCGTGCCGCGCTTTTACTTGCCCATGGACCAGATCTTTCCGCAAAGCAACGTCAGCCAACTCATCGTGCTGCCCCAAGACCTCAAGGCCCGCGAAGTATTGCGCATGAAGCTGCCTACGCTGCTGGCCACCGAGTTCCCCGAGGTGCGTGGCCGCGCCAAGCTGCTGCCCAACGGTCCGCCAGTGCAGTACCCCGTGCAGTTTCGCGTGGTTGGGCCAGAGGCAAGCACCTTGCGCACCTTGGCCGACACCGTCAAGGCCGAGCTGCGCAACTCGCCCAACACGCGCGGCGTCAACGACAACTGGAACGAGTCAGTCAAATCCATGCGCCTGGAAGTAGACCAAGCCAAAGCCCGCGCATTGGGCGTCACCAGCCAGAGCATTGCGCAGGCGGCGCGCGCCATCCTTACCGGCTCCACGGTGGGCACTTTTCGCGATGGCGACAAGTTAATCGATATCGTGCTGCGCCAACCGCTGAGCGAGCGCGATGCCATCACCGACCTGGGCAACGCTTACCTGCCCACTGCCAGCGGCCGCAGCATACCGCTGTCGCAAATCGCCAAGCCCGTTTTCCAATGGGAGCCAGGCGTGATGTGGCGCGAAAACCGCGACTACGCCATCACCGTGAACGCTGACATCATCGAAGGCCTGCAAGGCGCGACAGTGACCAACGAGCTGCTGCCCGCCCTCAAAGCGCTAGAGGCGAAGTGGCCAGTGGGCTACAGTATTCAAATTGCGGGTGCGGTAGAAGAGTCCAGCAAAGGGCAGGGCTCGATTGCGGCGGGCATCCCCATCATGCTGTTCATCACCTTCACCTTGCTCATGCTCCAGTTGCACAGCTTTAGCCGCGCCATGCTGGTGTTCCTTACCGGGCCTTTGGGTATTGCCGGTGTGGCGGGTGCATTGCTACTTTTAGGTCGTCCGTTTGGCTTTGTGGCGCTCTTGGGTGTGATCGCGCTGATGGGCATGATCCAGCGCAACTCGGTGATTCTCATTGATCAGATTGAGCAGGACATAGCGGCAGGCATCCCCGCGTGGGACGCGATCGTAGGCTCTGCCGTGCGCCGTCTGCGCCCCATCGTGCTCACCGCTGCAGCCGCCGTGCTGGCGATGATCCCGCTGTCGCGCAGTGTGTTTTGGGGGCCGATGGCGGTGGCGATTATGGGTGGCTTGATTGTGGCGACTGTACTGACCCTGTTGGCATTGCCAGCGATGTATGCGGCGTGGTTTCGGGTGAAGCGCTAAAGACGCTCCTGTTTGTTTTGGTTCGCCGATAGCATTAATTTTTGGGTTTGAAGATGCCGATTCGGCCTTGGTTGGCTGGCATCAGCTCGGGAAGTTTTGCTGCAAAAACCTTGCGAAAACACGCGATCACCTTGGTAGCTATCTGGACGTGGTCGCCGCGCCTTTCTCCAGATTTTTCATCAAAACCACGCCGAACTGCTGCTTAACCAGCGTCTGTCCGCTCAGTTGCGCGCAACGGCAGCACTTCGCATTCGGTTTATCCCTCTGGGCCAACAAAATATCGCGGAAGCAGCTACTGAAATAATAGCAATTGAAATCATATTACACTCAACTTTCGTTACGCTATAGTTTTTCATCAAAAAACAAACACTAAAGCCTGTGCAAACTAACCCCAGCCCTTTAGCACTCAGAACTGCATGGGAAAGCGGTTTCCCGCCTGTGCATATTCACGCGTCTGAAAGTTCTGTCAAACATCACCCCAGCTATGCGGCTGCTAAAATAGGTGACCTGGAAGCGGCTAGCATCTTGGTCAGTCAATGCGTCAATTCCAACATTTTGGTACAGCTAAAAAGATGGTCAAATCTCGACCCTGTGCTCATTAGCGTGCATGCTGAAGAAGCATTTGGTCGTAACGCCATTCCAGAAGTGATGGCAGATGTACTGGCTGCCCGACTGCGTTGGGCACTAGAGCGCGACGTGGTGCAGGCCAACGTGGTTAATCACACGGGAGCCGATGGGTTTGCCAGGTTGGCCCGGCAAGCGGTATTTGAAGGTGCGGTAACGGCGGGATGCAATTACGTCATAGTTGACGACTTTATCGGCCAAGGTGGCACCATTGCCAATTTACGTGGTCATATCATGCACCAAGGTGGTCATGTTATCGGTGCCACAGTATTAACGGGAAAAGATTTTTCCGCTGAAATTGCAGTCACACCATCCATGCTCAACGACTTAAGGAAACAACATGCAAAACTCGAAAACGACTGGCAGCAGCACTTTGGCTGGGGGTTTGAATGCCTTACCCAATCAGAAGCCCGCTACCTTGAACGCACCCCGGATGCTCAGCGCATCCGAGATCGCGTCTTTACGCCAGCATAAACAAGCCGTTGCAGCGTTTATGCGCGAAAAATTGGCTACCGGCGCTGCGGGCGTGCCGATAGCAGCATAATTTTCCTGAGATTTAGGTTGCTAGCCAAATAAAATATTACGGGAGCAGCTACGTTATTGGTAGTGCTTCATGTGCCTATGATGGGCACATGTATTTGAAAAAATCAAGCTTGCACCAAATGCTCAGGCCCAAAGCTGTGCGGCAACAGTTGCTCTAAGGTGAGCGTGAGCAATACACCTGTGGCGTTGGCTATCCAGATGGGCGTGTCCGGCGCAGCAAACTCTCGCAGTTTTTGGCGGCAACCACCGCAGGGTGTGACGGGGCTGTCGGCTATGCCTACCACCACCACTGCCACCGCTTTGCGGCCGCCCGCCAGCACCATCGCGCTCAGCGCACCCGCTTCTGCGCATACGCCTTGCGGATAGGCTGCGTTTTCTACGTTGCAGCCTGCGTGAATGTGGCCATGCTCATCGAGCACCGCAGCACCGACTAAAAATTTGGAATAGGGCGCATAGGCCTTCTCACGCGCGGCGCGGGCTGCGCTGAGCATGGAGTCTTGGATGGCTTGGGGTATCTGCATGGCGTTGGTTGAAAAAGCAATGGCTTGGTGGTGGCTTGGTAGTGATTTACTAAACAATTTTGGGCTATAGCCCTTTAGAATATTGCGGGAGCAGCTAGGATTATGATAGTGAACGGGACGATCTAAGAAGCAGTTTACCGCGTCTTGATATACGGTGAACCCAACGCTCTGGGTGCAGTAGCCTTGCCAATAAACCCCGCCAGCAAAACGACAGTGAGCAAATAGGGCAAGGCCTGAATCAGTTGCACCGGGATCTCGCCCAAGCCGGGCAGCTTGGTGCCTTGCAGGCGGATGGAGGCTGCGTCTAAAAAACCAAACAGCAAGCAGGCCCAGAGTGCGCCGATGGGGTGCCATTTACCGAAGATCATGGCGGCCAGGGCCATGAAGCCGCGGCCAGCTGTCATGTGGGGGGCGAAGGCGGCGTTTTGCGCCAGTACCAAGTAGCAGCCTGCCAAGCCGCACAGCGCGCCGTTGCCTATGAGTGCCAAGTAGCGCACGCCAGAGACGGACACGCCTGCCGCGTCTACCATGGCGGGGTTCTCACCCACTGCGCGCAGGCGCAGGCCAAAGCGGGTGCGAAACAGTAGCCACCATACGGCGGCTACCAAGGCTAAGGCTACGTAGACCAACACGTTATGGGCTAGCAGCGG
>JAYVDN010000474.1:0-11302 GCA_043749385.1 Polaromonas sp. | reverse complement strand
TGCCACGAGCCCGCCATCTTTTTAGCCGCGTTGCTTAACTCCCAGCCCATGGGTTTTTACGGGCCGTCGCAGTTGGTGCAAGATGCCAAGCGGCACGGGGTAGAGGTGCGCGCTGTGGACGTGATGCACAGCGACTGGGACTGCACGCTGGAGCAGCCTAGCGGCGATGGCGATGGCGATGGCATTGCAACGCGCAATGCCATGCACCCGCCTGCAACGCATCAACCTTCCACGAGCCAACCCCTCATGCGCCAACCCGCCATCCGCTTGGGGCTACGGCTGGTCTCTGGCCTCAAGCAAACCGTCGCCGAGCGAATCGTGCTGGCACGCAGCAAAAACCTGTTCAGCAGCACGCAAGACCTGGCTTTGCAGGCAGGCCTAGATGCGGGCGACCTAAAGGCCTTGGCCAGTGCCGACGCACTCTCCAGCCTGTCGGGCCACCGCCGCCAGCAGGTGTGGGATGCCTCGGCCCTGCATGCCGCGCCCGCGCTGCTCAAAGAAGCCCCCATCGACGAAGACTTTTTAGAACTGCAAGCCGCATCCGAAGGCGAAGAAGTGGTGTTTGACTACGCAGCCTTGGGCGTCACCTTGCGCAGCCACCCGGTAGCACTGCTGCGCCCGGTACTGGCAAGGCAGCGGTTTAGCACCGCCGCGCAGTTGCACGACTTGGCCAGCGGCAAACCCGCCCGCGCCTGCGGCCTGGTCACCATGCGCCAGCAACCCGGCTCAGCCAAAGGCGTGGTCTTCGTCACGCTAGAAGACGAGAGCGGCACTGTGAACGTGATTGTGTGGAAAAGCGTGAAAGAAAAGCAGCGCGAACCGCTCCTGCGCTCCAAGCTGCTGGCGGTGTATGGGCAGTGGCAGCGCGAGGGAGAGGTGCGGCATTTGGTGGCGCAGTATTTGGTAGACCAGAGCCACCTGCTGGGCAAGCTGAGCACCACCAGCAGAGATTTTCGATAACTCAATTACTACAAAATTAGGAGCTTCTCGCGCAATATTATTAAGAGCTGCAGGCCTAAATGGCGGCTAATTGTCTTAACAGCTGCGGTAGTGCAGTGTTGACCGTATCCCAGACAACATCCAGATTGATATCAAAGTAACCATGCGCGATACGGTTGCGCATTCCTCAGGTAGTCTTCAAGGCGATTTTCAATCATATCGATTGAGCTTGTGCAACGACCTGAGCGCGAAATTTGACAGGCAAATCGCCTGGCGTGAGTAGATCAACGCGCACGCCCAATAGAGTTTGGAGCTCCTCTTGAAGATCCCCAAGATCAAACAAGGTTGCACCCGGCAACGCATCTACCAAAATATCCAGGTCACTGCCATCACGGTCAGTTCCCGATAAAGCAGACCCGAAGATACGTGGATTTGAAGCGCTAAAGCGTCCCACAATGCTTCTGACGGCCTCGCGTTTAGATTCAAGGGCTTGGGATGGTTTCATGAGCTTAGATTAGCATAAAACGGTAAGCCAAGGTCCATTCGGCCCAAGCGGCCAATGGGCTTCGTCACACCAGATGAAAAACCCAACCCAAAAGCTTTGAAAAGCGCCAAACCTGCGAAGGCCCTTGCGCCCGGCAAGCCCGCGCGTAAGAAGCAGCTTCGACGGAGAATTTTATGGGCACGTAAAATACGCCCCATGGCAAATTCACCATCCTTTGAGCGCATAGAGCGCGATGCATTGAAGCTATGCGCCACCGTTCCTGCTGGCCGCGTATGCACCTACGGCGATTTAGGCGCTGTCATCAATGTGCCCGCCCGGCATGTGGCCTACATTGTTTCGCGTTTAAGCGATGCAATGCGGGCGCAGTACCCGGTGCACCGGCTGGTGGGCCATGGCGGCAAGCTGCCTGCCAAGCCCGCCGATCTCGCTAGCCAGCTAGCGCATGAAGGTGTGGTGGTCACGCACGGCATAGTGGTAGCTCTGCCCTCAGTTCGCTATGTACCCAGCGCAGCCACTGCGCAGACTGCCAAGCTAGAGCGCACGACGCGCCCTCCCGAACACACGCGGGGTGCAGATGGCGGTGCAGCGCTGTCAGAGATGCGCGGATTGGGCCCAGCCTCTGTGGCCATGCTGGGCAGCGTAGGCATTACCAGCGCCGCGCAGCTTCGCAAGGTTGATATTTTTTTACTCTTCAAACAAATTAAAACTCTTCACCCACGCGCCAGTACCAATCTGCTTTACGCATTGCTGGGAGCGGTAGATGACCAAGACTGGCGCACCGTGGCGCGCGAGCGGCGCACCGAAGTGCTGATGCGACTGGAAGATATGGGTTTGATATGAGCAACCATCGAACTATTAATACAATAGCTGCTCCCGCAGTATTTTAAAAGGCTACAGGCCTAAACAGTATAGAACTACGGCGCGCTATGAGCCATGACTGCAATCACTGCGCCTTGATACCCGCCGTTTTAATCACCCGGGTCCAACGCTCTTTCTCTGATTGGACAAAGGCAGTGTAAGCGGCCGAGCCCAGGGTGGGCACTACAAAGCCAGTGCTTTCCAGGCGCTGCTTGACCTCGGCGCTTTGCAGGGCTTTGACCATCTCGGCTTCTAGCTTGTCGGCAATCGGCTTGGGCGTGCCTTTGGGCACCGACAGGCCAGACCACGAGAGCGCAGAAAAACCTGGGTAGCCGGACTCGCTGATGGTGGGCACATCCGGGTACAGCGCGTTGCGCTGTGCGCTGGTCACGGCCAGGGCGCGTAGCTTGCCTGCACGCACATGCTGCAAGGCGGTGTCTTGGTTGATGAACATCAGCGGAATTTGGCCGCCCAGCAGGTCGGTCATCATGGGGCCGCCGCCACGGTAGGGTATGCCTACCATGAACAGGCCTTTGCAGTCGGCACTGCCTTGCGGGCCTACGCAGGTAGACACGGTTTGCTTGAGCAGCTCCATCGCCATGTGGCCCGAGGCTGCGTGGGTGTAGCCGTAGTTGAGTTTGCCGGGGTTGGCTTTACCGTAATCAACCAAATCTTTGAGGGTTTTGAACGGGGTGTCGGGGTGCACCACCAGCACGTTGGGGCCAGAGTTGACTTGGCTGAGGTGGATGAAGTCGGTGTTGGAGTCGTACTTCAAATTAGCGTCCAGCCCATGGGCTACCGCGCTTTGGCCTACACCGGTTTGCACGATGGTGTAGCCGTCGGGTGCGGCTTTGGCACCGCGCTCGGTACCTATCACGCCGCCTGCACCGCCTACATTTTCTACCACGAAGGGTTGCTTCATCGACCTGGTCAGCGCGTCGGCCATTAGGCGCGCCATCACGTCGCTGGTGCCACCGGGCGGGAAGGGGACGATGATTTTGACTGCCTTGTTGGGGTAGTCAGCCTGCGCCATGGCCAGGCTGGGTACTATTAATGTAATAGCTGCTCCCGCGATTAAACAGAGGGCTAGGCGTTTATTTGTCATAAAAATATCGGTATGGAAAGGGTACACAACTGAAAGTGGGCGTGTAAAGTGCGCGGTGCCGAGTTTATCGACCGTTAGCGGTGCGCCATGCCGCAAAGTCGTCTTTCGACTTTTGCTCGGTGGGCGGATACAGCCCCAGGATGCTGCGGCCCTCGTTCACTTTTTCAGTAACGAAGTCTTCAAACGCGGTCATCTCGTTGGCCTCTGCGGCGATCTCGTCGGCCATGGCGGCGGGAATGATCACCACGCCTTCGCCGTCGCCCACCACCACGTCACCGGGCCACACGGCCACGTCACCGCAGCCGATGGGCACGTTGATGTCCAGCGCCTGGTGGATGGTGAGGTTGGTGGGCGCGCTGGGGCGGTGGTGGTAGGCGGGAATTGCCAATGCGGCGATTTCGGGTGAATCTCTAAAGCCGCCATCTGTCACCACGCCGGCCACGCCGCGCTTCATCAAGCGGGTAACGAGGATGGCACCGGCAGAGGCCGCGCGTGCGTCTTTACGGCTGTCTATCACCAGCACCGCGCCGGGTGGGCACTCTTCTACCGCCTTGCGTTGCGGATGGGCGCGGTCTAGAAAAACTCCGATGGGGTTCAAGTCTTCACGCGCCGGGATGTAGCGCAGGGTATAAGCCTCGCCTACCATATTGGCATGGTTCGCTGCGCGGTGGGTGTTGACCGGGTGCACGTCCTGAATGAACTGGTTGCGCAAGCCGCGCTTGAACAGGGCGGTGCACAGGGTGGCTGTGCTCACGGCCATCAGTTGGGATTGGGTTACGGGTTTGATGGTCATAGGTTTTCAAAAAATAGTGCGGGTACTTAATACCGAGCCGCGATGCGTGTTGACTGCCTTAATGAATCTCCGGCTCGCCAGTGGCGGCAGTGGCTACCGCTGAGTACCCGGTTTCTAAAAAATCGAAGTCGCAGCCCTTGTCAGCTTGCTGGATATGCTTCAAGTACAGCGCGCCGTAACCTCGGCTGAACTTAGGCATGGGTGGCACCCAGGCGCTGCGGCGTTTGGCCAGCTCGGCATCGCTCACCGCCATGCTGATGCTGCGGGCCTCGATGTCCAGCGTGATCAGGTCGCCGTCTTGCACCAAGGCGAGTGGGCCGCCCACATGGCTCTCGGGGGTGACGTGCAGCACGCAGGCACCGTAGCTGGTGCCGCTCATGCGTGCGTCGGAGATGCGCAGCATGTCGCGCACGCCTTCTTTGAGCAGCTTTTGCGGGATGGGCAGCTGCCCCCACTCGGGCATGCCGGGCGCGCCCTGCGGGCCTGCGCTTTGCAGCACGATGACGCTGTCGGCCGTCACATCCAAGTCGGGCGCGTCGATGCGGGCGTTCATGTCGTTGTAGTCTTTGAAGACCACGGCCTTGCCCGTGTGTTTGTAAAAACGCTTTTCCATCGCTGCCGGTTTGATGACCGCACCGCCGGGCGCGATGTTGCCGTACAGCACGGCCAGGCCGTCTTTGGGCACCAATGGGTTGCTCATCGGGCGAATCACGTCGTCGTTGTACACCTTGGCCCCGGCAATGTTCTCGCCCAGCGTGGTGCCCATGATGGTTTTGGCGCTGCCGTCCAGCAGGCCGCCGGTCTTCACATCGCCCAGTTGCGTCAGCATGGCGCGCAAGCCGCCTGCGTAGTAAAAGTCTTCCATCAAAAACTTGCCGCTGGGACGCAAATTGGCCAACACGGGGGTTTTGCGCGCCATCGCATCAAACTGGTCGATGTTCAAATCAATCCCCGCACGCCGCGCCATCGCCACCAGGTGCACGATGCTGTTGGTGCTGCCGCCCAGGGCCAGCACGGTGGTGACGGCATTGTCAAAGGATGCTTTGGCGAGAATGTCGGACGGCTTGATGTCGTCCCACACCATATCGACAATGCGCTTGCCGGTGAGCGTGGCCATCTGCGCGTGGCGTGAGTCTGGCGCGGGGATGCTGGCTGCGCCGGGCAGCGTCAGGCCCAGCGCCTCGGCCGCGCTGGTGAGTGTGCTGGCTGTGCCCATCGTCATGCAATGGCCGGGGCTGCGGGCAATGCCGTCTTCTACCTCTTGCCAGTCTTGCTGGGTGATGTTGCCCGCCCGCAGCTCGGCCCAGTACTTCCAGGTGTCCGAGCCGCTGCCAATCACGCCGCCCTTGTAGTCGCCGCTCAGCATCGGGCCTGCGGGCATAAAGATGGTGGGCAGGTTCATGCTGATCGCACCCATGATCAGCGCGGGCGTGGTCTTGTCGCAGCCACCCATCAGCACACAGCCGTCGGCTGGGTATGACCTGAGTAACTCTTCCGTCTCCATCGCCAGCAGGTTGCGGTACAGCATGGTGGTGGGCTTTTGCATCGGCTCGCTTAGGCTGATGGCTGGCATCTCTACCGGGAAGCCACCCGCCTGCCAAATGCCACGCTTGATCTCTTCCACCCGCTGCTTGAAGTGCGTGTGGCAGGGGTTGATGTCGCTCCATGTGTTGATGATGGCAATGACTGGCTTGCCAGCGTAGTCAGAGCGGTGGTAGCCCATCTGCGCGGTACGCGAGCGATGCCCAAAACTGCGCAGGTCTTGTACGCCATACCAGCGGTGGCTTCTTAATTCTTCAGGTTTCTTTTTCATGGTGATTGTCTTTGTATTAAGGGGTTGGTAGGGTTAGGTTTGGGGTCGGACTTCCGGACGCAGAGGACGCAAAGGTTACGCAGAGAACGCAAAAGAAGAAAAAAATAAATACCAAATTTTTATTGAATTATTTTCAGTGCTTTGGCGTTGATTTTTGAATTTTTTGGTTTTCCTTTTGCGTCCTTTGCGTAATTTTTGCGTCCTCTGCGTCCGGAAGTCCGCTTTCGTCCTTTAAATAACAAGCGACTTATCAAACGCGAGCAAGGCCATAGCGGCATCGCGCACACGCGCAAAGTACTTCTCGTCAATATTGGACAACATAGGCAGCATAGGCCCCATATCCGCAATGCCTGCCAGCGTCACCGCTTCATGCAAAGTGCGTATCGGGTTAATCTCATCGCGGGCATCTTCCAGCGGCAAATACGCCTCGCGGAGTTTCATGGCTGTGGCGTAGTCTTTAGCCTTCAGAGCGCGCAAGATGGCCATAGAGCCGCGCGGAGCCACGCACACTGAGCCGGAGGTAAACCCCTGCAGGCCCAAGTCGCGCAGGTGGATGACTGCCGGCCGCTCGCCGATGCCGCTGATGATTTTGTTCGAGTTGATGGCTTGCACCAGGTCCTTGCCATACGCGTCCACCGAATAGTCGGCGCGGGTAGTGCCGTATTTCACTGCGGCTACGCAGCCGTCGGCATCGAGCGCGGCCACGGTTTTGGGCGAAATGTACTCGTCGCTTTTGATGTAGACGATAAGCGGTTTGCCAAATCGCTCGGCCAGTTTGCGAATGCCTGTTGCAGTTCCTGCGTCTGTAAAGATGGCCGCTTGAGGCAGCACCATGGCAGTGGGAAAGTTGCGCTCTCGCAAGATGCTGATCTGGTCAAAGGCTTTGCCAAAATCGCTACCCACCGAGGGGATAACCCACGTGTCATTGGCCGCAAACTTCTCCAGCATGTCGAGAATGCTGGGGTACTCTGCCGTGCCGATATTGTAGAAGTTGGCATTGCCGCCATACATCAGCGTGCGCACGCCGCCCGCTTGCAGGTGGTCGATTTGCGCTTTGTTGGCGGCATGGTTGAGCGTAAGGTCAGCATGGCGTGCCAAGGGCGGCACTGCCAGTACGGAGGCGGCTAAATCTGCCGGGGTAACAGATGTGGTTTTCATAACGCAGGAACAAAAATGAGGCCAGATTCAGCCTATTGAAAACAACTCAAAACGGCCCAAACTTCACGAACGCACCGCCTTGATACTGCTTAACCGGATCAGTCTCGCTCAGCGCAGGCGTGGCTTCGAGCTTCGCGCGAAAGGCCTCGGTGTTGTCTTGCGCCACAAAGCCCAAATGCGCCGCCTTGGAGTTGTCCCACCACTTGTCGCGGTTGTTCGACACGCCATACACAATCGTGTGGTCTACCTTGGGGGCAAACAGCGCGCAACGCACCAGCTCGGTCAGGTCGCGGTAGCTTAGCCAGGTGATCAGCATGCGGCGGTCAATAGGCTCAGGAAAGCACGAACCAATGCGCAGGCACACCGTCTCGATGCCGTAGCGGTCAAAGTAAAAGCGCGACAGGTCTTCGCCATAAGACTTCGACAGGCCGTAATAGCTGTCGGGGCGCTTCAAGCAATCGCTGTCGATCACTTCGTTCTGCTTGTGGAAACCAATCGCGTGGTTAGAGCTGGCAAACACGATGCGGCGCGTGCCCTGCACCCTCGCCCCTTCGTACAGATGGAACAGGCCCTTGATATTGGCCTCCAGCACCTGCTCAAACGGAGCCTCGGTGGACACACCGCCCATGTGCACCACAGCATCTACACCCGCCAGCAAGGCCTGCATGGCGGCCTTATCAGCAAGATCGCAAGGTACGCACTCTTCGCCAACGTTGGCGGCGCCCAAGGCGTTGATGTCGGACAACCTGAGCGTACTCGCAAAAGTCCGCATACCTTGGCGCAACACCTGGCCTAGGCTACCGGCTGCCCCTGTCAAAAGCAGGCGGTTAAATGGTTTGGTGACGGAAGGACTTGCCATGATGGAGATACAAGAATAGTTGAAAAAATTAGTTGTCAGACAACCTGTGGGCGATTATGATGCAACGCATATGACCGTGTCAAGCACTCGTAAACCCCCAATTCACGCCCCCATTCCAGCCCCCAAAGCGTCGGCCAAAATGGCCACCAAAATCTCCACCAAGCCCAGCGGCGCACCGGCGGGCGGCACCAAGGCGCAGCTCTTGGTGCAGGTCATTGCAGAGGGTATCCGCGCGCAGCGCATCATGCCGGGCGACAAGCTGCCGCCGGAGTCGGCCATCATGCAAGAGCATGGCGTGAGCCGCTCTGTCGTGCGCGAGGCGCTGTCGCGTTTGCAGGCCTCGGGCCTGGTGGAGACGCACCATGGCATTGGCACCTTTGTCATCTCGCCGCCCGATGGCGCGCAGTTTCGCCTGAACCCGGGAGAGTTTTCTACCACCCTGGATGTGCTGGCGGTGCTGGAGTTGCGCATCAGCCTGGAGACCGAATCGGCAGGCCTGGCCGCTGTGCGCCGCAGCCCCGAGCAGCTCCAAGGCATGCGCGCCGCGCTGGACGCTTTCGAGGCCAATGTGAGCGAAGCGGGGGACACCGTCTCGCCCGACTTTCAGTTTCACTATTTGATAGCCCAGGCCACAGGCAACAAATATTTCAGCGACATCATGGCCCATCTGGGTACCACCATCATCCCGCGCACCCGCATCAACGCCTACAAAATTGTGGTGGAGCATTTGGCGCAGTATCTGCAACGCGTGAACCGCGAGCATGAAGAGATCTACGCCGCCATAGAGCGCCAAGACAGCGAGGCCGCCCGCGCCGCGATGCGCATTCACCTGGGCAACAGCCGAGAGCGTATGAGGCGTGCGCAGGAGGCTTTGGCTTTGCACAAGCCTTGAAGCCTTGGCATCTGTCATGGTCACTTTGTGGCTTGTGCGAAGATGCCTCGCCTGCCTTGGTCACGTTGCGGCGATGGAGGAAGTCGCGCTGTCAAAAACTTACGAAAACACGCGCGAATGTCGGTTGTGTTGTGCCCCACTTTTGTACCGCGCGCCTTTCTCCAGTTTTTGCATCACGACCACACTCCATCACCGCTTGCTGGTATTTGTTCGTCCCGTCTCGCACAAGCATGGTGCGTGGTAGTGATTGGGTAGCGCAACAGAGCGACGCTAAGCCAGTTCAGCGGTAGTGCGGCGTGCTTGGGATGAAAAATCTGGAGAAAGGCGCGGTGACCACCTGAAGATCGCCACCCAACCAGTCGCGTGTTTTCGCAAGATTTTTGCAGCCCAAGTTCCCGCGCTGCCGCCAGCCAACCCACTGCGAGCGAAATTTTAAAACCCAACCACCGCAGTCACCCCACCGTAGCGTTACTCTTGTCAAACGCCCGTTGCCGATTTTTATCATTCCAGGGCTGCCCTACAAAGCGGCGCATCAGCGCGTCGATAGTGCGCAGGTAGACCAGGTTGTAGACCAGTTGCCCAAAATGCGCCGGGATGCGCGGGAAGGCGCGCAGGGTCATGGAAAAGCACATGTCGTCGTACACCACAAAATGCCAAAACCCGGGCGGTATGTACAAGGTGTCGCCATGTTTAAGCTCGGCCATCACACCCTTGGCATGCCTGAGCGCAGGGAAGCGCTGGTAGTCGGGGTTGTCAATGTCGATCTCAAACACACCGCTGAACGAGTAAGGTACGCGGTACAAATATTGGGTCTGCTCGGGGCCAAACAAATACACCCGCTTGGTGCCGCCAAAGTGGCACAGCAGCAAGTCAGACCAATCCGGGTCAAAGTGGAACTGCACCTTGGCACCCTTGCCACCAAAAAACAGCACTGGCAATTTTTTGAACAAACTCAAACCCACCTTGGGAAACTCAAAGTCTTTCATCAACTCAGGGGCTTGTTGCAAGATGTTGTAGAAGAAAATCCGCAGCTTGTTATTGCCCTGCTGCAGGTGCTCAATAAACTGGCGAAACGTCATTTGCGCCGAGTGTGCGTTTTGGTGCTTATTGCCTTTGGCCTCGCCGCCGTACAGGGGCACCAGCTTGTCGCCCGCCACGCTGCAAAAATAATCCGCTGTCCACTTTTGCCGTGCAGGCCAGTCCTTTGTGAGACTCTCAATGATCACGGGTTGGTTTTTGGATTTATAGTTTGCCAGAAATGATTTTTTATCGACCGACTCGATGCGCGCTACGGTTTCTATGTGCATGTTGGTATTTCCCCCGGGTTGGCGATGGTGCAAAGCGCTGTACAACGGCTTAAACTTGTGTCAGATTCTAGTCGCTGCAAGCTGGGCCTCTAAAGAAAGCCATGATACCGCTTGCCTGGCACTATCAGCTACAAATTAAATAGCTGCTCCCGCGATATTCTATTGACCTAGAGGCTTATTTACCTAGTAATAACACCATGCAAAACCACTACATCAACAACCGCTCCACGCCCTCGTCCTCAGGCCGCAGCCTGCAAATGATCGACCCGTCCGACGGCCAGCCGTTTGACGACATACAACGCGGCAACGCCGACGACGTAGACCAAGCCGTGCGCGCTGCGCGCCACTGCTACCACAACGTGTGGAGCAAGCTCAGCGCTACCGAGCGCGGCCGCCTGTTGATGCGCCTGTCGCACAAAGTAGCCGAGCATGCCGACGAGCTGGCGCTGCTGGAGCAGCGCGACTGCGGCAAGCCCACCAAGCAAGCGCGCGCCGACGCCACGGCCTTGGCCCGCTATTTTGAGTTCTACGCCGGGGCCTGCGACAAGCTGCACGGCGAGACCCTGCCCTACCAAGACGGCTACAGCGTGTTCACTTGGCGCGAGCCCTACGGCGTAGTGGGCAATATCATTCCGTGGAACTAC
This sequence comes from Polaromonas sp., assembly GCA_043749385.1. Taxonomy (GTDB): domain Bacteria; phylum Pseudomonadota; class Gammaproteobacteria; order Burkholderiales; family Burkholderiaceae_C; genus JAAFIP01. Next base: position 429 of record JAYVDN010000474.1, on the reverse strand, counting down.
CCAATGCAGATTTTTGGCCGCAGCGTGGGCGGCGCGCTGGCAGCGGGCAATGTGTGCGTGGTCAAGCCATCCGAGGACGCATGCCTGTCTGTATTAAGGGTCGCACAGTTGGCAGCCGAAGTGGGCTTTCCTGCAGGCGCGCTGAACATCGTCACCGGCTACGGCCACGAGGTAGGCGACGCGCTGGCGCGCCACCCGGGCATTGACCACATCAGCTTTACCGGCAGCCCGAATGTAGGCACCATCATCCAGCAGGTCGCTGCAGAGCGGCACTGCCCTGTCACGCTGGAGCTGGGCGGCAAAAGCCCGCAAATTGTCTTTGCCGATGCGGACCTGGACGCCGCCATCCCCACCATCGTCAACGCCATCGTGCAAAACGCTGGGCAAACCTGCAGCGCAGGCTCGCGCCTGCTGGTAGACGACTTGATC
>JAYVDN010000473.1:0-3544 GCA_043749385.1 Polaromonas sp. | reverse complement strand
CATTCGCTGCATCAACCAACCTCAGTTTGACCTATTAGGAGAAACCCATGTTGAAGCACATTCAAACACTCGGCTTGCTGTCAGTAGCCGCTGCCGCCTTGACCGTTACCGCCCTGCCCGCACACGCGGGCAAAACTCTGGACGCTATCAAAGCCCGTGGCCAAGTGGTCTGCGGTGTGAACGTGGGCGTAGCGGGTTTTTCAGGCGCTGATAGCAACGGCAACTGGACTGGCTTGGATGTAGATGTGTGCAAAGCCATTGCAGCCTCCGTGCTGGGCGATGCCACCAAAGTCAAGTGGGTTCCATTGAACGCGCAGCAGCGCTTTACGGCTTTGCAGTCTGGCGAAATTGACATTTTGTCGCGTAACACCACCTTCACGCTCACGCGTGATGCATCGCTGGGCCTGCACATGACCGCGGTCACCTACTATGACGGCCAAGGTTTTATGGTGCCTGCCAAGGGCAACGTCAAGAGCGCCAAGCAGCTCAAAGGCGCTACGGTGTGCGTGCAGTCTGGCACCACCACCGAGAAAAACCTGACGGACTACAGCAAAGCCAACAACATGAACATGAAGCCCGTGGTGTTTGAGAAGCAAGAGGCCGTCAACGCCGCTTACTTCTCTGGCCGCTGCCAGGCTTACACCACCGACGCGTCTGGCCTGGCCTCTGTCCGCAACACCGAAGCCAAAAGCCCTGCAGACCACATCATCCTGCCAGAGCTGATCTCCAAAGAGCCCCTGGGCCCCATGGTGCGCCGTGGTGACGACGAGTGGTTTGCCATTGCCAAGTGGGTGGTCCATGGTTTGGTAGAGGCGGAGGAATATGGCGTGACCAAAGCTAACGTGGAAGCCATGCAAAAAGACAGCAAAGACCCCGTGATTGGCCGCCTGACCGGCAGCGGTGAAGACACCGGCAAGTTACTGGGCCTGGACAAAGACTGGCTGGTGCGCGCCATCAAGGCCGTAGGCAACTACGGCGAGATTTTTGAGCGCAACGTAGGCCTTAAAACCCCGCTGGCACTGCCGCGCGGTAGCAACAACCTGTGGAACCAAGGTGGCTTGATGTACGCTCCCCCAGTGCGTTAAACGTTCCCAGCTTTTGCCTTGCCCCACGGGCCCATCACCGCAGCAATGCGCACGATGCGGCCCGTTTTCATTTGAGTGCCCAGTATATTTTTTCAGGTGCCTTGTATGCCCGACACCCCCAACTCCCACGCGATGATTGCGCCCCGCACAGCCCCCAAGCCCAGGCTGAGCGGCTTTTCCTGGCGCAGCAAGCAAGCGCGCGGCGTGGCCTACCAGGTGCTGGCCGTGTCGGTGATCGTTTTTTTGGTGTGGCTGCTGGTGAGCAATACCTTGGGCAACATGAAGGCGCGCGGTATTCAGAGCGGTTTTGACTTTCTCATGCAGCCCGCAGGCTTTGACATTGGGGAAGACTGGATAGGCTACGACTCGAACAACGGCTACTGGAAGGCGTTTTTGGTCGGGCTGGTCAACACCCTACGCGTGGCCATTATCGGTATTGTGTTGACTACTATCGTGGGCACTTTGTTAGGCATTGGACGCTTCTCCCGCAACGCCTTGGTACGCGGCCTGTGCTATGGCTATGTAGAGTGTTTTCGCAACATCCCGGTGCTGCTCCAGCTCTTGATGTGGTACCTGCTATTTTCTGAATACCTGCCCCAAATCAATGAGGCCTGGAACGCGGGAAATTTGGTTTTTGTAAGTAAAAACGGGCTGTCTTTTCCTACGCCAGTGTGGGCTGTGGGCTGGTCTCTGGCGCTGGCAGGCTTGGTAGCCGGCTGCGTAGCGTCGTATGTGTATGCATCGCGCGCCCGCAAAGCTTTTGAGATAACGGGGCAGGTCAAGCCTGTGCTGTGGGTATCCTTGGCCTTCATTGCGGGCGGCGCCCTGCTAGGTTGGCTTGGGGGTGGCGCGCCGTGGCAATGGAACATTCCGCAGCTGACCGAAACGCAGGTGGAAGGCGGCGGCGCGCTCACCCCTGAGTACATGGCGGTGATGTTGGGGCTGGTGCTGTACACATCTGCCTTTGTGGCCGAGGTGGTGCGCGGGGGCATTGCTTCGGTGCCCTCGGGCCAGCATGAGGCCAGCGCGTCGCTGGGCTTGTCGCGTGGGCAGTCTATGCGCCTGGTGGTGCTGCCCCAAGCGCTGCGGGTGATCATCCCGCCCATGACCAACCAGTTTTTAAACCTCACCAAAAACTCCTCGCTCGCCGTCGCAGTAGGCTACCCCGACGTGGTGTCCATTGCCAACACCTCGCTGAACCAAACCGGCCGGGCGGTGGAGTGCATTGCCATCATCATGCTCATCTACCTCAGCACGTCCTTGGTCACCTCCGGTTTTATGAACTGGTTTAACGCCCGTGCGGCTATCAAAGAAAGGTAGCCCACCATGACGACTGTATTTGTCTCTGCCCCTTCGCGCCCCGCCCCCGTCAAAATGGAGGGCGTATGGCCCTGGATTCGCGGTAACTTGTTCTCCACCGTGCCCAACACCGTGTTGTCCCTGGTGCTGCTGTGCATGCTGATCTGGGCCGGTTTGCATGCGTTGAGTTGGGGCGTGTTGAACGCAGTTACCGCTGCCAACCCAGACACCTGCCAGGCCGCTCGCGGTATAGGTGCGTGCTGGGGCGTGGTGCACGAGAAGGCGCGCTTGATTGTGCTGGGCCGCTACCCCCGGCCAGAGCACTGGCGCCCGGTAGTTGCCACCCTGCTTTTGCTTGGCCTGGTGGTGGCCAGCTGTAGCCGCTATTTCTGGAAACCGTGGCTGGCGCTGCTGTGGGCAGCCGTGTTGGCAGCGTTTTTTACGCTGATGAGCGGCGGTATGCTCGGCCTTGTGAAGGTACCTACTGACCAGTGGGGCGGCCTGCCGCTCACCATCATGCTCACCGTGATCTCCATGACGCTGGCCTTCCCCATCGCAGTGGCCGTGGCTTTGGGCAGACGCTCCAACATGCCGGCCATCAAAAGCCTGTGCGTGATTTATGTGGAGCTGATTCGCGGCGTGCCCCTTATATCGGTGCTGTTCATGGCCTCGTTCATGTTTCCGCTGTTCATGCCCATTGGCAAATCGCCCGATGTGCTGATCCGCGTCATCGTCGGCATTACTTTGTTTGCTGCGGCCTATATGGCCGAGATTATTCGCGGTGGTTTGCAGTCGTTGCCCAAGGGGCAAACTGAGGCGGCGGCCAGCTTGGGCCTGGGTTACTGGCAAACCCAAATCAAAATCGTGCTGCCCCAGGCTTTGGGTACCGTGGTGCCCAGCATCATGAACAACTTTATCTCGCTGTTCAAAGACACCTCTTTAGTGACCATTGTGTCGCTGTACGAGCTGACGGGCGCGCTCAGTTTGGCGGTGGGCTCTGACCCGAACTGGCGGCCTTTCAAGATCGAGGCCTATCTGTTCATTGCCGCCATTTACTTTGCCTGCTGCTTTGCCATGTCGCGCTACAGCCTGTGGATTGAGAAGCGCCTGGCTGTGGGCAAGGCCCGCTAATTAAGAAAGACACCAACATGACTGAACCC
>JAYVDN010000472.1:0-4840 GCA_043749385.1 Polaromonas sp. | reverse complement strand
CGCTACAGCCCGCTGGCGGTAACGCCGCACTGCACCAGCAGTTGCACAGTGGAGTTGGCAGGCAATGTGGCGATGGTTTCACCGGTGGTAAACAGCGCCGTGGCACCAGCGGCTACCGGCGTGGTCAATGCCAGGTTGCTTGGGCAACTGGCGCCGCCCGTGGTGCCAGCGCAGGTAGCGGTGCTGCAATTTAAACCCGCAGAGAACGCATCTTTAACCACAGCTCCCCCAGCCGCTGACGGGCCAAGGTTGCTAAAAGTGATGGTGTAGCTGGTCGTGCTACCCGCCACCAAGTTGCTGGTGCCATTGGTTTTGGTAACCCCCAGATTGGCCATCAATTTGACACTGATTGCGGCCGCCCCCGAATTGACTGAACCGCCAGAGAAACTGGCGCGGGCGTAGTTGTCGTAGGTAGGCGGCGAAACCGGCAAGGCCGAGCCCACCTGCACTATAAAGGTGATGCTGGCACTGGCACCAGCAGCCAGAGTTTGACCACCAAAGCTCCAGGCCACCTCTTGCTGGTTGGCCGCATACATGTTGAGGGTTGGGCTGCTGTAGGGCAGTTGGGTAGGGGGCAGATTGACCACCGGCACCACGCTGGTCAGGCCGTTAATGGCGCTGGTACTCGCATAGCTAAAGCGCCGTGTGACGTCGGCCACTGTAGACGTGCCCGTCGGCAACCAGTCGTACACCGTGATGGCTTGCGCAGCCGTGGTGCCGATGTTGGTGATCGTGACGGTGTAGGACAAGGTGGTACCGGGCGCGGCGGCGCTGGTGTTGGCCACTTTGTTAATGGACAGCACCGGCTGCGCGGCCACTGCGGCTTGTATATCGCTGCTGGTATCGGGAAAGCCTGCGGCACTCAAGCCTGCGGTGTTGACCACAATGGCGCCGACTGCGGCGGTGGTTAACACGTCCACGTTTACCGTACCAGTTTGCCCGGCGGCCAGCGTGGTAGCCGGGAAGCTGAAGGTGCTGCGGGTGCCGGGGCACACGCCAGCGGCGGTGAGCGGTGGGTTAGGCGAAGGCACAGGTATCGGGCCGCTGATGATCTGGATGTTGCTCGCAGCGTTGGCTGCCGTCTGGCAGGGCAAAGTGTCGCTCAAAATGGCGTTAGCGATCGGCGCTGCGCCTGTGTTGGCGTAGTCGATACGGTAGCGGATCTTGGCGTTGGGTGGAACGCTGCCGCCAGGGCCAATGGCCACGCAGCTGGTGCCCACAAAGTAGCACTCAATGGTTTTGGCGACCGACAAAGGCGAGGTCACCAGTACGGGCGCGGTGTTGGGCGCATCGCTTTTGCCGGCGCCACCACCACCAAACAGAACGCTGGCATTGTTGTAGTAAGGCGTGGCAGACGCCGACACACTGCCGCCCACGTTCGCCGTGAAGGTAAGCGTCATCACACCGCCGGGTACAAGCGTAGCGGTAGCAAAAGTCCAGAGGATTTGCTGCGAGTTACTGGCTACTGGTGAGGTGTCGTACGGCGTGAGCGTGGGCGGCACAACGGTGCTTACCGTGGGCGGCAGTGTGAAGGTGCTGCCGCTCGACACCACGACAGCGGTGGTGGTGGCATAGCTAAAGCGCGTGCTCGCGTTGGCGGTGCCGCCCATACTGGGCAGCACGTCGTACAGGGAAATGCCGGTGGCGTTGCCCGTACCAATGTTGGCGATCACAATGGTGTATGAAGTTGTACCACCCGGCACGGTAGATGTGGCGTTGGCAACTTTGGTGATTGCCAGGTTGGGTACTGCCCCAACATTGGAGATGGCGTTGGCGGTGACGCCGCCAGGTAATTCAGCGCTGGAAAGTTTGGCCGTGTTCAGCAGCAAGTTGCCCGCTGTAGCATTGTTCAGCACGTCGATATCAATACTACCCCCACCGCCAGCGGCCAATGTGCTGAGGGTGGGAAAGGTGACTGTGCTGCGGGTATCTGGCGTGGTCCCGCAGTTACCTGCCGCGGTGATGGGCGGGTTGGGTGACGGCAAGGTCACCGGGCCGCTGATAACGGTAATATTACTTGCTGCGTTGGCCGCTGTCTGGCAAGGCAATATATCTTGCAGCACCAGATTGGTCTGTGGCACCACCCCGGCGTTGAGGTATGTGATGCGGTACCTGACCTTGGAGCCAGCCGGTACGTAGGAACCGTCGGCGGACACGCAAACGGCACCGCTGTAGACGCACAGCACCGCTTTTTGCACCAGCAGGTTGGAGTTGTTGTCGGCCACGCTGGGGATGTGGTAGCGCCATACGTTGTCTTGGCCGTTGTCCGCATCGCCGGCATCACCGCCAAATACTTCCGAGCTGTTGACGATGCCACTGGCCGGCACAGGTGCGGTAATGCGCAGGCTGATTTTGACGTATCGGATCTCGCCCACCACCAGTTTGCCCACCGCCCAGCGCACTGCGTTGGTGCCCGACGGCAAGGGGTTACTGGTAGACAGGTTGTACCCAATGCTGGTGGGCAGGCCGCCCACCGCTGTGAGACTAAGGGCGTCGGCAGCCGTTGCGGGGCCATTGGCGTTGTTGCCAATACGTGAGCCTACATAGGCAATACGCTGCCATGGGCCGACACTGGCAGTGTTGTCCAACGAGTAGCCTGTTTGTGGGCCGGCAACTGCCGAACCGGAGTTGTAGGGCGCAGCGCCCCGTCCAGCGGTATTGATAGAGGGCACCGTTGAGGCCGGTTGCACCAATGCAGCAACTGCCGCAGGGGTAGAGCCAAAGGCATTGGTTTGGTTGGCATCCCACAGGTTGTGGGTGGTGGCTCTGGTTTGCCCAATGATCGGGTTGAGCTGTCCTTCTGCCGTAGGGGAAATGTCGTAGCCATTGACTCCCTGCAAAATTCGCGTGGGCAACGCAGGAAACACAGCGGTGCGCGGATCCACGGAGAAAAAGATACCAGTGTCGGCATGCAGCTCAGTCAGGCGGGCGTTGCAGTTGTTTGTAAAACCAGCAGCCAGGCATCTGCCCGTTGTGTCGTAGGCCGCAGTGGCAAAAGGTGCCAAATAAGTTTTTTGCCCTTGGTTACCCCAGCCAGGATCAATACCGCCCGGAAAATTGGGTGCAATGTTGTTGTAGTTGCCCGCGCTGTCTCTGGCCACAATGGCAGCGCCCACCACCTCGGTGCCGGGAGGTATGTAGTCAGTGATGTAGCCAGCCACACCGGTTGTGGCGCCGTTGGCAACGGGCGTGAACTGGATGATGTAGGACACCACATCGCCCACCTGCAAACCCGGCGATGCAGTGCCCGCGCGCGCCAACAGTGTGGTCACGGTTTCAGGTGCTAAAAACTTGGTAGTCTGTACTTGCCCAACGCTGTGGGCGTAGGCAAAATATGAAAAAACTGCGCCGCCAAGCAGCAGTAGCCATTGGGTGATGGCGCGTTTACGTACTTGGAAAAATGCTTGCATGGTCTTATTTTTTTATGCCCAGCACAGGTGTGTAAGCAGGAAATCGGTTTCCCGTTCATTTTGTTACAAAAAGTGCACCATTTTGGAAAGATATCTCAAATTTCCCCAAAACCGCGCATTTTTCACCGTCGACGCTAAATTTTTTGTGCCGCCCATTGCCCGATCGCCGTTGTTAACTGCGATGGGTCATAGGGGTCGGCAAAAGTCACCTGCAGACCAAGCAGTCTGGCGGCATTTTGCATGTCGGTATGTGGTGCGCTGCAATTGACGGACTGTGCACCGTTTTGTTTGGATAATTTTTCACCATTGGCGCCCAACACCAATGGCGTGTGCAGGTACTGTGGCTGCGCCAAGCCCAAAGCACGTTGCAGCAAAATTTGCCGCGCTGTGTTGTCAGTCAGGTCTTCGCCTCGAACAATATGTGTGACGCCTTGCGCGCCATCGTCTACCACCACGGCCAGCTGGTAAGCCCACAGGCCGTCTGCCCGTTTGAGCACGAAGTCGCCCACTTCCAAGCCGACATTTTGCTGCTGTGCACCCAGGCATCGGTCCGCCCAGGCAACGTCGCTTACTATCAAATCAGGAGCTGCTTGCGCACTATTTACTTGGGCTATAGGCCGATTTGATGGATGAAAAGTGCTTAAAAACCGCCACGAGCGGACTGTCTTGCCGTTCAAACTGCTCCTGCAAGTGCCAGGGTAGACCAGCTCGCCATGCCTCACTCGATGCTGCCCTGACGCAGCCAATACCGCTTCAACATCTTGCCGTGAACAGCCGCACGGGTAGGCTTGCGATTGCGCAATGAGTTGGTCTAACGCGCTTTGGTACAAATGACCGCGCTGTGACTGGTAAACCGGCGGCGCGTCAGGCCGCAAACCGCAAGCGGCCAGTTGCTGCAAGATGATTTTGTCTGCACCCGGAACGCAACGCGGTGTGTCAACGTCTTCAATGCGTACCAGCCATCGGCCACCGTGGGCTTTGGCGTCGAGCCAGCTAGCAAGAGCCGCGACGAGCGAGCCTGCGTGTAACGGCCCGGTGGGCGAGGGCGCAAACCTGCCGATGTAGCTAGAAGCAGCCACAAGAAATTTTTACAGGACAACCAAAGCCAATTCAAGACCAGACACAAACCCGTCCTCGACCCGATGCCCCAGGCACCAGTCTCCGCAAGCGCCTATGCCCAGCTTGGCGTCCCACAAATGGCTTTTGCCCAGTGGATCGGTGGTTTGCGCATAGCGCCAACGGTGCACCTGCGCAAACGGTGGCTCGGCGCGTATGCCAGTGACCTCGGTAAACGCTTTGAGGAGTTTGGCCTTGACGCGCTCGGCATCATCTTCCAGGTGGCGACTCGACCAATCCGGACTTGCCTGTACCGTCCAGCGCTCTACGCCGCCACGTTCGGGTTTGGACGACTCGCGCGCCAGCCAGGCAAT
>JAYVDN010000471.1:0-4668 GCA_043749385.1 Polaromonas sp. | reverse complement strand
CGTTTGCGCCCGAGGCGATGGCCGAGTATGCGCGTTGCATCCAAATAGCGGGCAGCGCGCGCGGCATTTGCGAAGACTATCGCGCCAGCGCCAGCATTGACCTGGCGCATGACCGGGTGGATATCGCTGCTGGGAAAAAGTTGGCGATGCCACTCAAGGTATTGTGGGGCGAGCACGGCGTAGTGGGGCTAAACTTTGCGGTGCTGCCGCTGTGGCGCGAACGCGCACTGCAAGTCAGCGGTGCGGCATTGCCCTGCGGACACTACATTGCCGAAGAAGAGCCCGAATTATTGCTGGCCCAGGCGCATGATTTTTTCATTAATTAAGCAATTATTTTCACCCCTCTATTTTTTACTTTTAACCCTTAAGGAAATTTCACCATGGCTAAACATCGTATCGCAGTCATCCCCGGCGATGGCATTGGCAAAGAGGTCATGCCTGAAGGCCTGCGCGTGATGGAAGCCGCCGCGCGCAAATTCAATATCGACCTGCACTTTGACCATTTCGATTTCTCCAGCTGGGAGTATTTTGAAAAGCACGGCAAGATGATGCCCGACAACTGGAAAGACCTGGTGGGTGGCCATGACGCGATCTACTTTGGCGCGGTAGGCTGGCCTGACAAAATTTTGGACCACGTCTCGCTGTGGGGCTCGCTTTTGCTGTTTCGCCGCGAGTTTGACCAGTACATTAATCTGCGCCCTGTCAAGCTGATGCCCGGCATCATCGCGCCCGTCGTCAAGCGCGACGGCACGCCGTATAAGCCAGGTGAGATCGACTTTTATGTGGTGCGCGAGAACACCGAGGGGGAATACTCCAGCGTCGGTGGCCGCATTTTCCCGGGCACTGACCGCGAGGTGGTGCTGCAAGAGTCCGTCTTCTCGCGCTACGGCGTAGACCGCGTGCTCAAGTTTGCGTTTGAGCTGGCACAGTCGCGCCCCAAGAAGCACTTGACCAGCGCTACCAAATCCAACGGCATCTCCATCAGCATGCCCTACTGGGACGAGCGGGTGGTAGAGATGGCAAAAAACTACACGGGCTTGAATGTAGACAAGTTCCACATCGACATCCTGAGCGCCCACTTTGTGCAGCGTCCGGCATTTTTTGACGTGGTAGTGGCCAGCAATTTGTTTGGCGATATCCTGAGCGATTTGGGCCCCGCTTGCACGGGCACTATAGGTATTGCGCCCAGTGCTAACCTTAACCCAGACCGCAAATTTCCCTCGCTGTTTGAGCCGGTGCACGGATCGGCTCCCGACATCTACGGCAAAAATATTGCCAACCCGATTGGGCAAATTTGGTGCGGTGCCATGATGCTGGAGCACTTGGGCTACAAAGCCGCGCACGATGCGATTCTCAGCACCATCGAGAGGGTGATGCTGCCTGGCAGCGGCGCACCACTGACGCGCGATATGGGCGGTACGGCCAGCACCACCGATTTGGGCAAAGCCATTGCCAGCGCGCTTTAACGCGCGTTTTTCCAATGCAAAAGCCTTGCCCGTGTCAAGAAAAAACCAACGGACTTGTGCTTTTGTGGCGAAAAGTTGCAAAGCAAGGGTTACAGATAATGAATTTTCGTTATGTGTGACTTGTGCACGCTGTAAAACCGCATAGAATTCGCAACCGCGCCGCCATAAAAAAACGACGTCCCTTAATTTTTTTCTCGATTTACTGCTGAGGAGCCAAAATGAATAAAACTGAGCTGATCGAACACATCGCCAAGCATGCTGACATTTCTAAAGCTGCCGCTACCCGCGCCCTGGAGTCCACCATCACCGCTGTGAAAACCACGCTGAAAAAAGGTAACTCGGTGTCGTTGGTAGGTTTTGGTACTTTTGCGGTGGGCAAGCGTGCTGCACGCATTGGCCGTAACCCACGTACCGGCGCCGCCATCAAAATCAAAGCTGCCAAGGTGCCTAAATTTCGTCCGGGCAAGGCATTGAAAGATGCGCTGAACTGATTGGGTTAAAATACTGTTTAAGGTGGGGTGATTAGCTCAGTTGGTAGAGCGGCGCCCTTACAAGGCGTAGGTCGGCGGTTCGAGCCCGTCATCACCCACCACCAGTTGAAAAAGGCGAACCATGGTTCGCCTTTTTTGTATGTGTAGTTTATTTACAGTTAAACACGCGCTACCGATTGCGCGTGGTTGGAAAGCGTAGCGCGATGTTTGACTTAATTCGCAAGCACATCAAGATCATGCAGATTTTGCTGTTCATCTTGATCGTACCTTCATTCGTTTTGTTCGGTATTGACGGCTACAGCCGCTTTCGTGACCAAGGCGACGCAGTCGCGGTGGTCGATGGCCAAACCATTCACCAAGGCGAGTGGGATACCGCGCACAAGGGCGAAATTGAGCGTGTTCGCGCATCCATGCCTAACGTAGACCCCAAGCTGCTGGATTCGCCGCAGGCCAAGTACGCCACCCTGGAGCGTTTGGTGCGTGAGCGGGTGATCCAAGCCGCCGCCGGCAAGCTCAACCTGACTGCCAGCGACCAGCGCGTAGCGCGTGACCTGCAGCAAAACCCCAGTATCTCCGCGCTGCGTATGCCTGACGGCAAGCTGGACATGGACGCTTACCGCAAACTGGTAGGCGCCCAAGGCATGAGCACCGATATGTTTGAGGCACGTGTGCGCGGCGACATATCGGCTCGCCAGGTGCTGGACGGCATCAACGCCAGCGGCTTGTCTACCCCGGCCGTGGCCGATGTCTCGCTCAACGCATTTTTCGAGCGCCGCGAAGTACAAATAGCCCGATTTAATACCGCAGACTTTGCCAACAAAGTCGTGGTCACCGACGCACAGCTGGAGCAGTACTACAAGGACAACCCAGCCCAGTACCAGTCTCCAGAGCAAGCCAACATCGAGTACCTGGTGCTGGATGTAGAGGGCATTCGCAAAGGCATCACACCCAACCCTGAGGAAGTGAAAACCTATTTCGAGCAAAATGCAGCCCGCCTGGCTGGGCAAGAAGAGCGCCGCGCCAGCCACATTTTGATTACGTCGCCAAAAACTGCACCAGCGCCTGAGCGCCAAGCAGCTAAAGCCAAGGCTGACGCCTTGCTGGCAGAGGTCCTCAAAGCACCAGACAGTTTTGCAGAGCTGGCCAAAAAGAACTCGCAAGACCCAGGCTCTGCTGCGCAGGGCGGTGACCTCGACTTTTTTGTCAGAGGTGCCATGGTCAAGCCGTTTGAAGATGCCGCTTATGCCTTGAAAAAAGGCGACACTAGCGCGGTGGTAGAGAGCGATTTTGGCTACCACATCATCCGTTTGACGGACATCAAAACACCCAAGCAAAAAACTTTTGAAGAGTTGCGCCCAGAGATCGAGGCCGAACTGAAGAAGCAGCAAGCTACCAAGAAGTTTGCCGAGGTAGCCGAGGCGTTTACCAACGGCGTGTATGAGCAATCAGACAATCTCAAGGCTACCGCAGAAAAATTGAAGCTCACGGTGATGACGGCATCTAACCTGCAGCGCAAAGCCGCTCCCGGCGTTACGGGCGTTTTGGGGAATGCCAAATTTCTCAACGCCTTGTTCGCACCCGATTCAGTCGATAAAAAGCGCAACACCGAAGCCGTAGAAACAGGCTCCAACCAACTGGTGTCGGGCCGTATTGTGGCCTACACGGCAGCCGCCACGCAGCCGTTTGCAGAAGTTAAAGAGCGTGTACGCGCGCGCCTGCTGATCACGCAAGGCGCAGAGCTGGCACGCAAAGAGGGCGCAGCCAAGCTGGCGGCTTGGCAAGCCACACCTGCGTCTGCCAGCCTGCCCGAGGCAGTGGCTGTATCGCGCGACCAATCGCAAAAACTGCCCGGCGCTTTGGTAGACGCGGTACTGCGCGCCGACAGCACCAAGCTACCCGTGTGGGTGGGCGTCGATTTGGCGGAGCAGGGTTATGCGGTCGTCAAAGTCAACAAATTACTGGTGCGCGACGCCAAACCTGAAAGCGCCGCACAAGACCGCGAGCAGTACACCAAATGGTGGACCAATGCGGAAGGCGCTGCTTACTACAGCAGCCTGAGAGAGCGATTTAAGGCAGAAATCAAAGTAGCCAAGCCCGTCAAGAAGGACGACATTGCTGAGCAGCCATAGCGTAGTGGGTGCAAGCAACATAAAAAAAGCCACCCGAGGGTGGCTTTTTGTTGTGGCGCAAATTTTGATGTTTGCGCTACGCCCGTAAAAATTACTTGGCGTGCTTGCCGATCAGGCCAGCCATTTCGAACATGGACACTTGTGCCTTGCCGAACACTTCTTTCAGCTTGGCGTCTGCATTGATCATGCGCTTGTTGATTTTGTCTTGCAGATTGTTTTTCTTGATGTAAACCCACAGCTTGCTCACGATCTCGGTACGTGGCAAAGCAGCTGCGCCGACGACGGCTTGCAGTGCGGGGCTCAGGGTCAGCGCCTTCATGAAAGCAGCGTTAGGAACGCGCTTTTTAGCGGGGGCTTTTTTCGCTGCAGCTTTTTTGGCTGGGGCTGCTTTTTTAGCAGGAGCAGCTTTCTTAGCGGGTGCAGCAGCCTTCTTCGCAGGAGCAGCTTTCTTAGCAGGCGCAGCAGCTTTTTTAGCTGGAGCGGCCTTCTTTGCTACAGCAGCTTTTTTAGCTGGAGCAGCTTTCTTTGCGGCAGGTTTCTTTGCCGCAGCTTTTTTCGCAGTTGCCATGATTGATATCCTTC
>JAYVDN010000470.1:0-7233 GCA_043749385.1 Polaromonas sp. | reverse complement strand
GGCGGTAATCTCACACCCCTGAGCGCGCAGATGGGCGCATAGCGCCGGGCTCAGTTGGCGCAGCTTGGCCGCTACTGCACTATTGGCCGCCAGCAAACACCATTCCTTGTCTGCTATCGGCCCGGCTTGTATGCCCGTGCGCAAGGGCAAAGGTAACAGTGGCGCAATCGTGGTCAGCCAGTCTTGCGATTGACGGCCAATGGCTGCCAAACGTGCTAAGGTAGGAGCCCCTTCAACAGCCTGTAGCACCGTGAGTGCCTGTTTGGGCTGCGCAGCGCGCGGGTAGCGTGGCGAGTGGGTGACAGAAGACATGTTGGAGTGGGCCAAAAAAACATCCATTTGGTGGCAAACCAAGCGGTTTAGGAGCATATATGCACATGATTATCACGGACGCTTGGCTTGCCAAGACGCGCCCCATCCATTTAAGTGGCACCAAGCTGGTGTTGGCTGGGCTGGCGATGTCGCTGGCGCTCATGGTGGTAGCCGCAGGCTTGTACCACTGGGTGTTTCTCAAAGGAGCACGTGAGGGCTGGCCTATCGTGGGAAGTTTGGTCAAGCTGGTGGTGAAAGACGAGTTTGAGCTACGCGATCGATACCTGCGCGAAAACCTGAACGCCATGGCTATCAAGGTTGGTGAAATGCAGGCCAAAATCGTCCAACTCGAGTCGCTGACTGAGCGGGTATCCGGTTTGGCAGGCCTGCCAGTGCCGGAGGCGGCTAAGGTAGCGGCTGGGCGCGGTGGTGTGCTGGTGGCAGGGCGGCCGCTGAGCATGACGGAGCTGCAAGACACCTTGGCCGATCTGGAGGCCTTGAGCAACCAAAAAGTAGACCTGCTCACCGTAGTGGAGTCGCGCTTGTTCGACCAAAAAATTCGCAAACTGATGGTGCCTACCGCGCAACCCGTGCCTGGCGGTGTACTGGGTTCGAGTTTCGGCTTTCGCATTGACCCGATCAACGGCGGCTCTGCGCTGCACACGGGTCTGGATTTTCAGGCCGAGACCGGTACCCCCATTTTGGCGGCTGCCGGTGGGGTCGTGGTGACCCAGGAGCCGCATGCGGGTTACGGCAACATGGTGGAGGTAGACCATGGCAACGATTTAATTACCCGCTATGCCCACGCCTCGGCTACCTTTGTAAAAAAAGGTGATTTAGTCAAACGGGGGCAAAAAATAGCCGCTGTCGGCAGCACTGGCCGTTCGACAGGCCCGCATTTGCACTTTGAAGTGCTGGTGCAGGGTGTGCCCCAAGACCCGCAAAAATTCTTGACAGCGGGCGAAAAAATTGAACTGGTCACTGCGTTGGTCGAGCCTAAGCAAAAATCCAAGGCAAAGTGAAATCCCGCGCGGCATTCCGCGAACGGTAGTCAGCCACTGCTGAGAAGTGTGGGCTAAATCTGCTGGCAAATCGGCCGCTTCCATATCTACGCCCACTACCCGCTAAAATCACTGAGTTTGGCGGAAAATGCCCACAAACCAGCTTGGCTTTTGGCCCGGCTTGATTTTGTGGGCCGGATCCCCAGTTTCTGATCAGCACAACGCAAAGGACTCGTCCTGCTCTGCGGGCCATGGGGCTTGCACTGCAGGGCTGCATGGATGGCTACTAATATTCTCACCCACATTTTCGGCAGTCGTAACGACCGCTTGCTCAAAACCTTCCGCAAAACCGTGGAGCGTATCAACGAGCTGGAACGCAGCCTGGAGCCTTTAAGCGACGACGCCTTGAAAGCCAAAACCGAAGAGTTCAAAGAGCGTGTGGCCAAGGGCGAGACGCTGGACGACTTGCTGCCCGAGGCGTTTGCCGTGGTGCGCGAGGGCTCTAAACGCATCATGAAGATGCGCCACTTTGATGTGCAAATGCAAGGTGCGATCGCTCTGCACCAAGGCAAAATTGCCGAGATGCGCACGGGCGAGGGCAAGACATTGACGGCGACCTTGGCTGTGTATCTCAATGCGCTGTCGGACAAAGGCGTGCACGTAGTCACGGTAAACGATTACCTCGCCAACCGCGACGCGCAGTGGATGGGGCGTTTGTACAACTTCCTGGGCATGACGGTGGGCGTGAACTTGCCCAATATGCCGCGCGAGGAAAAGCAGGCCGCCTACCGCTCTGACATTACCTACGGCACCAACAACGAGTTTGGCTTTGACTACCTGCGTGACAACATGGTGTATGAAGTGGCAGACCGCGTGCAACGCGGCCTGAACTACGCCATCGTTGACGAGGTGGACTCCATTTTGATCGACGAGGCGCGCACGCCTTTGATCATCAGCGGCCAGGCCGAAGACCATACCGACACCTATATCGCGCTGAACAAAATAGTGCCGATGCTGACCAAGCAAGAGGGCGAGGCCGACCCCCGCACCGGCGAGGGCGTGACCAAGCCGGGCGACTTTACCGTGGACGAAAAATCGCACCAGGTGTTTTTGACCGAACAAGGCCATGAGAATGCCGAGCGCATTTTGTTCAGCCTGGGCTTGATCCCCGAAGGGGCCTCGCTGTACGACCCGGCCAACATCACCTTGATGCACCACCTGAACGCCGCGCTGCGGGCCAACCACCTGTACCACCGCGATCAGCATTATGTCAACCAGGACGGTGAGATCACCATCGTCGACGAGTTCACCGGCCGCCTGATGACGGGCCGCCGCTGGAGCGATGGCCTGCACCAAGCTGTGGAAGCCAAAGAAGGCGTGCAGATTCAGGCCGAGAACCAAACCCTCGCGTCGATCACCTTTCAGAATTATTTCCGCCTGTACGGCAAGCTCTCGGGCATGACGGGCACCGCGGACACCGAGGCTTATGAGTTTCAGGAAATCTACGGTTTGGAGACCATGGTGCTGCCGCCGAACCGCCCGAGCCGCCGTGATGACCAGCTGGACCGCGTCTACAAAACCAGCCAAGAGCGCTATGCCGCCGCCATCGTTGACATTCAAGAGTGCTATGCGCGCGGCCAGCCCGTGCTGGTGGGTACCACCTCGATTGAAAACTCCGAGCTGATCGCTGGCATGCTGGAGAAAGTGCAGTTGCCCCACCAGGTTCTGAACGCCAAGCAGCATGCACGCGAAGCCGACATCGTGGCCCAGGCGGGTCGCCCCAAGATGATCACCATCGCCACCAATATGGCGGGCCGGGGCACCGACATTGTGCTGGGCGGCAACGTCGAGAATATGTCCAAAACCATCGAGGCGGACGAGTCGCTGGACGATGCGGCCAAACAGGCGCAAATTGCCACGCTCAAAGATGAATGGCAAGCCAACCATGAGGCCGTCAAGGCCCTAGGCGGCCTGCGCATCATCGCCACCGAGCGCCATGAGTCCCGCCGTATTGACAACCAGCTGCGTGGCCGCTCTGGCCGCCAGGGCGACCCAGGCTCGTCGCGCTTTTTCCTGAGTCTGGACGATTCGCTGATGCGCATTTTTGCCGGCGACCGGGTCAAGTCCATCATGGAGCGCCTGAAGATGCCAGAGGGCGAGGCGATTGAAGCGGGTATTGTCACCCGCAGTATCGAGAGCGCGCAGCGCAAAGTAGAGGCGCGCAACTTTGACGTGCGCAAACAGCTGCTGGAATACGACGACGTGTCCAACGACCAGCGCAAGGTGATCTACCAGCAGCGTAACGACATCCTGGATGCCACCACGCTGAGCGAGCAGATCAAGTCACTGCGTGAAGGCGCGTTCACCGACCTGGTACGCCAGTATGTGCCGATGGAGTCGGTCGAAGAGCAGTGGGATATTCCAGCGTTGGAAGCCGCGCTGTCCAGCGAATGGCAAATTGACCTGGATTTGAAAACCATGGTGAGTAATGCCAGCGCTATCACCGATGAGGAAATTTTGGAGAAAGTGGTCGAGACAGCGCATGCCGCGTTCGATGTGAAAGTGCAGCAAGTGGGCACGGAGCAGTTCACGCAGTTCGAGCGCATGGTGCTGTTGCAAAGCCTGGACTCGCACTGGCGCGAGCATCTCTCTGCGTTGGACTATCTGCGCCAGGGCATCCACCTGCGCGGCTATGCGCAAAAGCAGCCCAAGCAGGAGTACAAGCGCGAGGCGTTTGAGCTGTTTGGCCAGTTGCTTGATTTGGTGAAAAACGAAGTCACCAAGATTTTGATGACCGTCAAAGTGCAAAGTAACGAGCAAATTACCCAGGCCACCAACGAGATGGAGCAGCGTGCCGAAAGCATTTCGAATCTGACTTACACCGCGCCCACTGAAACTGGCGAGGTGCAAACCACGGTAGACGAAGGCACGCTGGGCAACCGCGCGATTGCTAACGTACCGGGTATGCCGCGTGCGGGCCGTAATGACCCATGCCCTTGCGGTAGCGGTAAAAAGTTCAAGCTTTGCCATGGCAAGCTGGCCTGATACCAGTGACTGTAGTGATTGGTTTAGTATTAATTTAATAGCTGCTCCCGCGATATTCTGTGGGGTTGCAGCCTGTTTTTGTATAAAAATAGTCCTCTAAGGAGCCCTGTATGGCCGTTAACCTTCTAGCCCCTGACCCTGTGAACCTGCATCCCGTTGCAGGACTCAAAATCGGCGTCACAGAGGCGGGAATTCGCAAGGCCAACCGCAAAGACTTGAGCGTGGTGCTGCTCGATGACGGTGCGTCAGTCGCCGGTGTGTTCACGCAAAACCGCTACTGCGCCGCGCCCGTGCAAATCTGCCGTGCGCACCTGGCCCTGAGCAGCCGAGGCGGCAAAGGCATTCGTGCCATGCTGATCAACACGGGCAATGCCAACGCGGGGACAGGCGACGATGGCATGGCCCGTGCGCGCGCCACTTGTGTAGCGTTGGCGGCAAAACTGAACATTACCCCGGAGCAGATTTTGCCTTTCAGCACCGGTGTGATCATGGAGCCGCTGCCCGCCGACCGCATCGAGGCAGGTTTACCTGCGGCGCTGCTTGACGCCAAAGAAGACAACTGGCTGCGCGCTGCCCAAGGCATCATGACGACCGACACGCTGCCCAAAGCGTACAGCACGCAGGTGCAGCTTGGTGGCAAGCTGGTCACCATCACCGGCATCAGCAAAGGCGCAGGCATGATCCGCCCCAATATGGCCACCATGCTGGGCTTTATGGCCACCGACGCCACCGTGCCGCAAGCGCTCATGCAGCAACTGGCCATCGACTTGGCCAATGGGTCGTTTAACCGCGTGACGGTCGATGGCGACACGTCGACTAACGATAGCTTCGTAGTCATCGCTACCAACAAAGTAGCGCACAGCAGCATATCGTCTTGGGCCAGCGCAGATGGCGCTGTATTGAAGGCCGCCATGATGACGGTGGCGCAAAAGCTCGCCCAAGCCATCGTGCGCGACGGCGAAGGCGCCACCAAGTTCATCACCGTCAAGGTCAGTGGCGGCAACAGTACCGACGAATGTTGCAAAGTGGCCTACGCCATCGCCCATTCACCCTTGGTGAAAACCGCTTTCTTCGCCAGCGACCCCAACCTGGGCCGCATCTTGGCCGCTGTAGGCTACGCGGGCATTGCGGATCTCGACCAAAATAAAATCAGCCTGCACCTGGACGACGTGCACGTCGTGGCAGACGGCGGACGCAACCCAAGCTACAAAGAAGAAGATGGTGCCCGCGTGATGAAGCAAAGCGAAATCACTATCCACGTAGGTTTGGGTCGCGGCGACGTGACCGACACCGTCTGGACGTGCGACTTTTCGTATGACTATGTGAAGATCAACGCTGACTATCGCAGCTAAAGTGTGGCTGTTTTTGGCGCGTTGATTAGGTAACGCAAAAAGCGCAAAAAGATCGCAAAAAGCGCAAAAATTGAAATACTAGATTTCACCATGAACGAAAAATTTGAACACCTGATGGTGCGCGCCGAAAGCCTGCTGGCGCGTATCGAATCCATCCTGCCCCAGCCTCTCACAGCGCCTGATTGGAGCCAAGCCACTGCCTGGCGCTACCGCAAGCGCGCCTCCGGCCACGGCGCGCTGGAGCCCGTGCGCCACATCGGCAAAATGGCATTGGGCGATTTGAAAGAAATCGAGCAGCAAAAAGAAAAAATCCAGCGCAATACCTTGCAGTTTGTGCAAGGCCTGCCTGCCAACAACGTGCTGCTGACGGGTGCGCGGGGTACCGGCAAGTCGTCCCTGATCAAAGCCTGCCTGAACGAATACACCGCGCAGGGCCTGCGCTTGATCGAGGTAGACAAGGCCGATTTGGTAGACCTGGCCGACATCATGGACGTAGTGGCCGAGCGGCCCGAGAAGTTCATTGTGTTTTGCGACGACCTGAGCTTTGACGACGGCGAAAGCTCGTACAAAGCGCTCAAGTCGGTGCTCGACGGTTCCGTGTCTGCGGCATCGCCCAACGTGCTGATCTACGCCACCAGCAACCGCCGCCACCTGCTGCCCGAGTACATGAAGGAAAACTTGACCTACACGCACACCGCAGACGGTGAAGTGCATCCGGGTGAAGGCGTAGAAGAGAAAATTTCGCTATCCGAGCGCTTCGGGCTGTGGGTGAGCTTTTACCCCTTCAGCCAAGACGAGTACCTGACCATCGTGGCCCAGTGGCTGCGTTCGTTCAACGTACCTGAGGCGGCCATTGAAGCCGCCAAGCCAGAGTCCTTGGTATGGTCGTTAGAGCGCGCCTCGCGCAGTGGCCGCGTGGCCTACCAGTTTGCCCGCGACTACGCGGGGCGGCACGTACAGTAATGGCCCTGCAAGCCGACGGCCATCTGCCGCGTGAGGGCGGCACAGACCGCCAAACGGTGGAAGTGGCGGTGGGTGTCCTCATCCGCCCAGACGGCGCGTTTTTGCTCACCACCCGCCCGCCGGGCAAGGTGTACGCAGGCTATTGGGAGTTTCCGGGTGGCAAGCTCGAAGCCGGTGAGACCGTGGAGCAGGCCCTGCGCCGGGAGCTGACCGAAGAAATCGGCATCACCATTGGCGTCGTGCAGGCCTGGAAGCAGGAGCTGGTGGACTATCCGCATGCCTTGGTGCGGCTGCATTTTTGCAAGGTGTTTGACTGGGCGGGTGAGCTGCATATGCATGAAGGCCAAAGCTTTGCGTGGCAGCAACTGCCGGTGCAAGTGTCGCCCGTTTTGCCGGGGACTGTGCCGGTGCTGGAGTGGTTTGCGTTAGAGCGTTCTGCGCAGTGATTTTTTTCAATTCTTTTGGCTCTTTTCCGTTTCGGGTGGCATACAACTGTCCACACTCGTCTTAGGGTATTGTATTGACACACCAATACTGAGGAGAAACGGAGATGCAAGAAG
>JAYVDN010000469.1:0-1529 GCA_043749385.1 Polaromonas sp. | reverse complement strand
TGGTAGACCCGCGCCACCAGCGGCGCAGTGGCATACGCCATCGCGCCCGAGAACAGCACAATAAAACCTTGCAGCATCACCACCATGTCTTTGGTGAAGTTTTTCACCTCAAAGGCCACTTCGGCACCGCCTTGGTAGATCATGCCAAACAGCAGGCTGGCCAGCACAATGCCTGCCGGGTGGTTGCGCCCCATCAGCGCCACGGCTATGCCGGTAAAGCCTGCGCCCGCTACAAAATCGGGCAGCAGCTTGCCATGCACGCCGGACACCTCGTTCATGGCCACCATGCCTGCGAGCGCGCCCGACACGGCCATGGCAATCAGCACCTGGCGCTGCGGCGTGATGCCGGCGTAGACGGCCGCGCCCTGGCTGGCACCGCTGGCGCGCAGCTGGTAGCCAATGCGCGTTTTCCACAGCAGCAAATACACGCCTATTGATGCGGCGATGGCCAGTAATACGCTCAAGTTCAGGGGGGACGAAGGCCAGTCAACGCCCAGCCAGCCCAGCGCGGTGTGCACGCCGGGCATCTTGGCGCTGGCGGCAAACACGGCGCTTTGCACGTTCATCTCGCCAGCGGGTTTGAGCACGTTGACCAGCAAGTACACCAGCAAGCTGCTGGCCAAAAAGTTAAACATGATGGTAGTGATCACGATATGGCTGCCCCGGTAGGCTTGCAGGTAGGCAGGGACTAAGGCCCACAGCATGGCAAACGCGGCAGCGGCCAGCACCATCAGCGGCAGCACCAGCCATGCGGGCAGTGTGGGCGCCAGCCACAGTGCCAACAGGCCTGCGCCCAGGCCGCCCAGCATGGCCTGGCCTTCACCGCCAATGTTGAACAAGCCAGCGTGGAATGCTACTGCTACTGCCAGACCAGTGAAGACAAAGGTGGTGGCGTAGTACAGTGTGTAACTCAGGCCGCGCTGGGTGCCTAGCGCGCCTTTGATCAATGCATTCAGCACTTCGACGGGGCTTTGCCCTACCAAGGCGATGACGATGCCCGATGCGATCAAAGCGATGGCCAAGTTGACCAAAGGCACCACGCCAACATCGACCCAGCGCGGCAAGTGTTGGGAGCTGTTGCTCATCACGCAGCCTCTTTGGCCGTGGCTTGCAAGCGTTGCGTGGCGGCTGCTTCAGGCAAAGCATTGTCGGCATGCGTCGAGCGGCTTTGCGACGAATCTTGCGACACCATCAGCAGCCCCAAGTTGTGCTCATTGCACTCTTGCACCGGCAGCTCGCCGGTGATGTGGCCTTGGTTCATCACCAGCACGCGATCCGACAGGGCCAGAATTTCTTCCAGCTCGCTGGAGACTAAAAGTATGGCGCAGCCTGCATCGCGCAGGGCCCGCAATTGGCCGTGGATAAATTCAATCGCGCCGATATCAACACCGCGGGTAGGTTGGCCCACCAGCAGCACCTGAGGTTGCTGGTTAAACTCGCGCGCCAAAATCAGCTTTTGCTGGTTACCGCCAGAGAACTTGGATGAACCGAGCAGCGGGTGCGGTGGCCGCACGTCAAAGCGCTGCATC
>JAYVDN010000468.1:0-4641 GCA_043749385.1 Polaromonas sp. | reverse complement strand
GTCTCCCAGCGCTGGCCGTCTTTTTCACACACCACCTTGAGGGTGCCGCGCAGCATGAAGAAGATTTCTTCCACGTCGTAGTGGATGTGGCTGGGCCCCTCGTGGCCTGCGGGGATGACCATGGTGGAGAAGGTAAAGTGGCCCACGGGGACCGTGTTGTTGTCGCTTACCACCCCCGTCGCACCCGTGCCTACATAGCGCATTTGTGCGCGGCGGTATTTGGGGTCAAAGTCGGCCTGGAATTTGAGCGCATCCCAGTCGTAGCTGCGGGTGGCAAAGCGGGCCACGCGGCTGTCCAGCCACGCGGCAAAGCTTTGCCCAGATTGCGGCAGCATGGTTTGCTGGATGCTGGCCTCGCTCGGTATATCTGCGTCCATCAAACCGCGAGCGTTGAACATCGGCTCGTTAGCGGCGCTGGTGTGGGAGGGGATAGTTTTTTCGGTGTTCATGGTTTAAACCTTTACTGCATCACAAAGCCGCCATTGACAGGCAGCACTTGGCCGGTAATAAAGCCTGCGCCCCGGCTCAATAAAAACAGCGCGGCGGCGTTCACGTCGTCGGGCAGTTGTGGGCGCTGGATGGCGCGGCCTGCGTGGTAGTAGTCGTGGCGGGCTTGGGGCACGTATTCGGTGGCTTCACCCAAGGTCAAGCCAGGCGCGATGGCGTTGACGGTGATGCCATCTGCCCCCAGCTCACGCGCCATGCTGTGCGTCATGCTGATGAGTGCGCCTTTGCTGGCCACATAGGCCATCAGGCGCGGCGCGCCCCATAGGGCGGTGTCAGAGGCGATATTGACCACGCGGCCTGTGCCAGAAGCTTTGAGCGCTGCGTGTGCGGCGCAGGTCACCAGCCAAGGGCCTTTCACGTTCACGGCCAGCACGCGGTCAAAAGTCTCTTCCGTGATCTCGGCCATAGCTTTGCCGCCCGAATTGGTGATGGCGGCGTTGTTGATCAAGCCGTCCAGCCCACCGAGCCACTGCACGGCTTGCGCCATTCCAGCGGTGACGGATGCGCTGTCGGCCACGTCCATCGGCACATAGTGCGCCATGCCGCCTAGCTTGGTTGCCGTAGCCTGGCCAAGTTCGTGCAACACGTCGGTGATCACCACGCGCGCACCCGCCTGCACGGCTGCCTGCGCAAACGCCGCGCCCAAGCCGCGCGCAGCGCCGGTGATCAAAATACGGCGACCGGTAAGATTAATTTCTTGTAGCGTGCTCATGCAGACCTCGCTTCACTGGAGGGCAAATAGTGCAGCACGCGCTGCTCTGCCCACACCACCGCGTAGTAGGCCGCAATGCCAATCACCGTGAGGGTGCCGATGATGACAAACACCCCGGCCGTGTTGCCTTGCCCTTCGAAAAATACCAGCAAATAGCCCAAGCCCATATTGCCGCCCACCAGCTCGCCGACCACCACACCGATCACCGCCAAAGTACTTGCAATGCGCAGGCCGGAGAACAGCGCAGGCAGGGTGGTGGGGTATTGCACAGCGGCAAAAATCTGCAACCGCGTGGCTGAGAAACTGCGCGCCAGATTAACCAAATCCGGGTCCATGGTGCGCATGCTGGACAACACGTTGATGAGCACCGGGAAAAACACAATCAATATCGCCACCAATATTTTGGGGTACACCGTGTAGCCCAACCACATCACAAACAAAGGTGCAAACGCCACCTTGGGCGCAATTTGCAGCGCCAGCAAATAGGGCGACAAAACAGCCTCCACTTTCGGGCTCATGCCCAGCGCATAGCCAATCATCGCGCCCAGCAAGGAGCCCAACACAAAACCCACCACCACCTCCAGCGCCGTAATGCCCGCATGCCACAGCAGCCGCTCAGCACCCCAAATACGCTGCGCCTCGCCCCACGTTTTACTCGCAGTGGGCAACACAAACTCCGGCACGCCCAGCGCAGACGGCAGCCACTGCCACAGCGCCAAAAACACCGCCAGGAGCGCAAGGCTCCAAACGATGGTGTGCTGTTTATCCGTCATGCGCCGCTTTACCTCAAACCCGCAAACTGGTTGGTATACAGCTCTTTCACGCCCACCTCTTTAGGCACAATGCCATTGCTCACATAAAACTTTTGCAGCTCGGCCAAGCGCCCCTCGTCCATCTGGCCCAGTACTTTTTGGTTGGTGTACACATACTTGTTGTACATCTCAAACACCCGCTGTATGTAGTCTTCCTTGCCTTTGTGGGCGGGCACATGGGCCACGTAGGCGATGGACGCAGCCTTGGGGTCGCGCATGATGTCGCGCATGCCTTTGAGCGTGGCGCGCACCAGCTTTTGCACCAGCTCGGGGTTTTTGGCAATCGTCTCGTCGCTGGCCACAATGGCCTGGGCCATGCTTTTAAAGTACAGGTCCGCAGGCAGGATGCTCACCTTCGCCCCCGCGTCCATCGCGCTCACGGTCCAGTCGGGCACCGCCGCCATGGCCACGGCTTTTTTGGCGGCAAACTGTTGCCACACCCCGGTGGGGCCAGCCGCTTGAATGTCCACGTCGGATTTGGTCAGGCTGCTTTTGCCCATCATGCCCAGCAGGGCGTAGTAGGTGGTGTCGGTGTAGGAAATGGCGGTGACGGTTTTGCCTTTCAGCTCGCGCGGGCTTTCGATTTTCGCGTCCTCGTGGCTTACCAATTGCATCAGCGAGCCAGCGCCCAGCACCGCCACGGCTTTCACCGGAATGCCCTGGCCGCGCGCGATGATGGGGGTGTCGCCGATGGCCCCGCCAATCACCGCGTTGCCCGCGCCCACCTGCTTGGCCACGTCCACCCCGCCGCGCCCGGCGACAAAGTTCACCTGCAGGCCCTCGGCGGCGTAGTAGCCTTTGGCCTGCGCCAGCATCCACGGGCCAAAGGCGGGCAGCACGGCGGGCGCGGGTAGCAAGTAGGTGACCTCTTGGCCTTGCGCATGCGCAGGCCGGGTCATGCTCAGTGCGGCGGTCAACGCTAACGCGGTTGCTGTGGCCATCAGGGTTTTGCGAATCATGGGGTGTCTCCTGTGATGTGCGGTCTGGACAGAGTGGTGGTGTCAGTGCACTGGGGTGTGCGCATCGAGTTGCAGTAAGTCCATCAGGCGGCCTACATACTGGCCTACCTCAGGATGTTTGCGCCGTTGCATCGGGTTGTCACGGTCGGGCAGGTCTACTTTGATGTCTTCAATCATGGTGCCGGGCCGCCCACTCATCACCAAAATGCGGTCTGACAGCGCCACGGCTTCGACCAAATCATGGGTAATGAAGAGCACCGTTTTACCTTCGGTGGCTACCGTGCGTGCCAGGTCGGCCTGCAAGATCATTTTGGTTTGCGCGTCCAGCGCGCTGAAGGGCTCGTCCATCAAGAGCACATCCGGGTCAACCGCCAAGGTGCGGGCCAGTGCCGCGCGCTGGCGCATGCCGCCCGAGAGCTGGTGCGGGTAGCTGGCTGCAAAACCACTCAAGCGGCATTGGGCAATCAGCTTGTCTGAAACCGCTTTGCGCTGCGCCGCAGCCACGCCGCGCAGCTCCAGGCCAAACTCGATGTTTTGCGCAATCGTGCGCCAAGGCATGAGCAAATCTTTTTGCAGCATGAAGGCCACATGCTGGTTCGGCCCGGTGACCTTTTCGCCGCCCACAAACACCTCGCCTGAGGTGGGCTTGGCCAAGCCCGACCCGATGTTGAGCAAGGTGCTTTTGCCGCAGCCCGACGGGCCAATGATCGACACCACCTCTTGGGTGGCGATGCGCAAGGTGACGTCGGTCACGGCCAGTACGCCGCTTTCGCCGGCTTCACCCACCGGGTTCGCAGCATTTTTCGACCACGGCTTGCCCGCAAATCGCTTGGAAACACGGTGAAATTCAATGGCGGCAGTCATAGCACAATTTGGCAAAGCTGTTTTAAATTTGAAGCATTTGTTCGTTAGTAAACCAATTATGGCGGAGCTTCCCCAAGCTTTGCAAGAGGGAAAAATCAACGTTAACCCGGGTGGGACGCAGATTTGACGCATGCTCCGCCAGGTCAATGAGGGCTCGGCAGGCGGGTCGCCATGGCGTTGGCGCCCACAGGCGGGTTCGCGAGGACTTCGGCAAGCTCAGTCCGAACGGAAATTTTAGACTTCATCGACCCAGATCCATAGCCCGAACAGATCTGACGGGCGTGCGCTTCCCTGCGGAATGCGCCACAAAGCGCCTGCCTGCCAATGTGCATGCGCTACACATACAGTAGCTGCTCCCGCGATTTTTCATTGGGCTGCAGCCCTATTAGCATCTTAAACAAGGCCCCCAACCGTCTATTTTGAGGTATTTTCAGACCCGATAGCGCGTCAGCGGTTGCCAGAGACACGTTAAATTATGCGAATTTATGCAATCGAGAGAATTTTGCTTATTTGTGACCGATAGTCGTGATTTATGTAACGAAAAACAAGGCTTACAGCGATTTATTTTGAAAAACTATGCGCGTGGTGCAGATTCGCATAATTTAACGTCGTACTGGCCGATGCAAATGACCTGTACGGCGAAAAAAACCTTGAATTTGCCTGTTTGAACGCCTTTTTAAGGTAGCGATTGGCTCTTTTCCGTTTCGGGTGGCATACAACTGTCCACACTCGTCTTAGGGTATTGTATTGACACACCAATACTGAGGAGAAACGGAGATGCAAGAAG
>JAYVDN010000467.1:0-5687 GCA_043749385.1 Polaromonas sp. | reverse complement strand
TATTCAAGCATCAGCACATCCTAAACACTGGATACACCCTTGAATACCAAGTCCATTGGCAGCGTGCAATCAATGCTGGCCAACGTGAGCGTGTCAGCCGCCGTCTGGTCTGTCAGCGACCACGTTCCAGCCATTGTTAAGGTGAACACTTCCACCTGCCGCTTTGCCGGGTCGATCAGAGCATATTCTTGCAGCGATGCCAAGGTGCGGTAGAGGATGAATTTGTCACGTTTATCGTAACCCTTGGTACTGGGCGACAAAACTTCGATGATCAGCTTTGGGTCGGTTATCGTTTGCTCGTCACCAGCGTCGGCCTTGCCGCAGGTCACCATTACGTCGGGATACAACACGCCTTCGGCAATTTGCACTTTCATGTTCTCTGCGAACACCTGGCATGTCGTGCCGTCCAGGTGGTCACCGATGCGGCTAGCTAGGTTGAGAATCACCCTGTTATGGCGGGCCGTGCCACCGACCATGGCGACTGTTTCACCCAGATAAAGCTCGTGCCGCTCTGGTTGATGTTCTTCCCAGGCGAGAAATTCGGCGACGGACATTTTTCGCAAAGGCATTACGTTGGTGCTTCATTATGAATTGATCGCTATGAGCAGAATAATACACGCACTAAGTGGGGGAAGGTCTAGGCTGAATAAGACCGTCCCACCAGGCCCAGTCGGCATCTGGTGAACCAAATTCATTGCCTACTGTAAACGCATTGTCCCAAGCTTCCCAAGAACTTAGGAGCTTTGAAACCCTCATTAAGCAACATCAATGCTACATTGATGTTGCGACCAAATTGACGTTATTTCTTGCCGTAGGTCGAATCGTGATCTGGCTGTACGGTTTGAAATCGAATGAAGTCTCCATCACGGATAGCTGTGGCACGTCGAGACTGGGTGATGCGCAGAGAATACAACACGTCAATGCCTTTTAAAAGCTTGGCGCTTGTGATTTTCTCCCACTTTAAGCCTTGGTCCCTGTAGACCTGGTCCCAGTCTAGTTTCAGTAGCTTTTTAAGTGTATCAAGAACGCGATTACGCTCTACTTTATCAAGCGCCAGCAAGCCTCTTAGAAACTCTGGGTTGTTTAGGTCGAGCTTGACGGGTTGGCTTTGTGAGCTGTTGACCATGGTTCATTCCATCGAAAAGCGTATTCAGATCGGTTTCTTGTGGCTTGTTCTTTACCGTCCATTCCATGGCGGCTTGCAAAGATGCGGCAGCTTGGGGTTCATGCAGCCAACGTTCATTTTCAGGAATGACGATGGCGGTACGGACAAACCAAACACCTGGCTCGCGTTCCTCTACAAGAACTTGGCGACCTGCATAATCTTTGCCTAAAGAAATCTGCCCATTGGCACCGATGACCTTAACGCTGGTTTTTGTTTCAACTGTCAGAGTATTCATGTCTATCTACCTTATAGAAAAATCTCAGCCTAACTAAGATCGACATTAAATTGTGCGTTACTAATTTAGTACCGCACGAAATAATTATACACGCAAGCCCCCCCCCCTGACTCGGCAGAGGCAGGGGGATTGAGTGCCCGAGGGCTGCGCAACGCATATCACGCGTAGCACGGGTATATTGGTTGCACGAATGTTACGAGCGACGGCCTGACCTCACCCATGCTTTGCGCCGAGATAAGCTAAAAAAGCGCTTAGGCGCTTTTTCTTTACGCTACCGGCTCCATAAAACAGTCCCCCGGACTGTTTTACCGCTACATGGGCTCGAATACCTCTTGTAGGGTGCACAGATTCAGTTGTTTTTTAGAGCGCGGCGACCGTTTTGTAGTACCCCGAGGGGTCGCCACGTAAAAGCAAAAACACCAACTCGGAAGAATAGTCGCAGATTTAGGGAGCGTTGTAGGCTAGTTTCGCCGTATGGGCAGATGACGCATGTGTTGCGGCATACGTTTGCCAGTCACTTCATGATGAATGGCGACAACATCCTGACCTGGCAACGCATCTTGGGGCACGCCAATTTGACGATGACGATGCGATATGCCCAGTAGCGCCAGAGCACCTTCAAGAGGCTGTGAAGCTCAATCCTTTGTCGCGGTTGACACTTGGTTGACAGCGCCAAAGAAAAAACGGGTTACCATTTGTGATAACCCGTTGATTTCATTGAATATTTTGGTGGCCTGGGGCGGAATCGAACCACCGACACAAGGATTTTCAATCCTCTGCTCTACCGACTGAGCTACCGGGCCATGAACCTGCCTACACTGAGGCAAGCCTTAGATTATAACTGATACGCGCGCGTTCTTTGGCGCTATTGCGCATTGCGTTTGCTGCGGCTCAGGTCTACGCCCAGTTGTTTGAGTTTGCGGTACAAATGGGTGCGCTCTAATCCTGTTTTTTCAGCCACGCGGGTCATCGAGCCGCCTTCTTTGGACAAATGGAATTCAAAATAGGCTTTTTCAAACTCGTCGCGCGCCTCACGCAAAGGCTTGTCTAGCTGGAAGCTCTGATTCGCCAAGGGGCCAATATCCATGGCCTCGGGCAATGACTGGCCGCCCATCATGGCGGACTCTACGGTCAGCTCAACTTGTTTGGGCGCGCTAGCCATCATGACTGCTTTGGCTCTACCGCCTTTGGCCAAGCCGTCATTGACGGCTTTGAGCAGTTTTTGCAGCGTGATGGGTTTTTCTAAAAACGAGTGGGCACCAATTTTGGTAGCCTCTACTGCGGTGTCGATAGTGGCATGGCCGCTCATCATGACGACCGGCATAGTCAGCAGACCCGAGGTGGCCCACTCTTTGAGCAGAGTAACGCCATCAGTATCTGGCATCCAAATATCTAGCAACACCAAGTCTGGGGTGTAGCGGAGTCTGGCTTGCCGCGCCTGACCGGCGTTTTCGGCTGACTCGACGTTATGCCCTTCGTCGTTCAAAATTTCCATGAGCAGGTCGCGTATACCGAGCTCATCATCTACGACCAAAATGTTTGCCATAAAGCCTTTGGCTTGCGCCTATTTGTGTGCACTAAAAATACCTGCGTCGCAGCTGTTGCAGTTTTGCGACTGTGTGTATTAAACCACAGCAAATGACAATATTACTTGGGCACCCGTGACCTTTCTTTCAGTGTTATCCCCAAGCACTTCGGCTGCAAGGCCTTGTCCAACGATGGGATCTGCCCATCGATTGGATAAATCAATGCGCGCGCCGTGTTCGTCGGCAATTTTTTTTACCACAGCCAAGCCTAAACCTGTGCCCCTGACCTTGGTGGTGACGTAGGGTTCGAACGCGCGCTGCAAAATATGCGGAGCAAAACCCGTGCCGCTGTCGCGCACGGTCATGCGCACGCGCCGGATATCGGGGTTGTAGTGGGTGCTGATACTGACCTCAGGGGTATGGCCGTCATGGGGAGCCGTATGCAAGCGCGCCAACGTCGCGTCTTGTGCGTTTTGCAGCAGGTTATGGATGACCTGACGTAACTGCTGCGCGTCTCCCAAAATGGGCGGGCAACCCTCGGCCAAACTGCTGGTGACAGGCACCTCTGCAGCGTCTGGCGCGTACAGCTGCAAGACGTCAACGATCAGTCCATTCAAATCCAGCGGCTTGAGGTCGGCGCTAGGCAAGCGTGCGTAGTCACGAAACTCGTTGACCAGTCGCTTCATCGCATCGACTTGGTCCACAATGGTTTTAACTGACTTGGTGAGCATGGCCGTATCGGGCGCCGTTAGTTTGCCTTGCAGCTTCATTTCCAGCCGCTCCGCTGAGAGCTGGATAGGGGTGAGTGGGTTTTTAATCTCATGCGCCAGACGACGAGCCACTTCGCCCCAGGCTTGCGCGCGCTGGGCAGACACCACCTCGGAGATATCGTCAAACACCAACAGGCGTTGTGATTGCGGTAACTCGGCACCGCGCGCAATGATGCTGATGCTGTTGGCCATACCGGGGGCGCGCATGCCCATAGCCAGCGGCGCGGCATTGCTATAGCCCAACTCAAAAGAATGCTGCCAATGGTCCAGGCCATGCGAGCTACGGTCGCCTAAAAACGCCTCAAATTGCTGCGCAACACCTTGGGCAAAAGCCTCCAGGCCGGGCACAAGTTGGAGTGCTTTGCCTTCGAATGCAGCAACTGGTGCGCGCAGCACGCGGGTAGCGCCGGGGTTGGACGAAATAATGGTGCCTCGTGCATCCAGCACCATCACGCCTGCAGTGAGGTTGTCCAAAATGGTTTGCAGGTTGGCCCGTGACGCATCGACTTGCTCCATGCTGTGCTGCACTTGGCTGCGTGCATCAAATAGTTGCTGCGTCATGTCGGCAAATGAGCGGGTCAAGCCGCCCAACTCGTCGCGTGTTTGTAAAGCGGCTTTGGGCCGCAGATCCCCCGCAGCGACCTGTGCCACGCCATCGGCCAGCACCAAGAGTGGCCGCACAATCTGGTTGCCCAACAACACACCCAACAGCACCGCGACGAACACCGCTAAAAACAAACTGAGCGTTAGCGTGCCGATGTACATTTGGCGCAAACCACCGCGCGCAATGGCACGTTCCTGGTATTCTTTGTAAGCCTCCTGGACCGCCAGCGCGTTAGCTACCAAAGACGGTGGCAAGACCTGAATCACTTGCAAATAGCGCGGCTCTGTCAACAAGCCTATGCTGCTGGCGCCCACCAAGGCTAAAGCGCGCATTTTTGCCCCACCGGTGGCACCGCCGTCTTCTAGCCCATCAATTTGTGTCAGTACTTTTTGACTGCGCGCTTGCCGAAATTGCGCCGGTGTTGGCCTGTCGGGCTGTAAGCTAAACCGGGAATCTCCTGCGCTGGCGATGACTTGGCCTGATGCATTCCACAACACTACATCACTTGCCGCCAATTGTTCACGTAATCGCTCCAGGGTGACGGCTGCTCCCGCTTGGCTGGTCTCGCCTAACTGGTCTGCAGCGACGCGGGCTTTGGCGTTGAGTTCGTTACTCAAGGTGTCCAGCGTGGTGCGCCCTAGGTTCAGGCCCGCGTCCAGGGCACCTTCGACTTTCACGTCGAACCAACTCTCGATTGATCTGGACACGAACTGGTAGGACACTACGTAGATCAGTACCCCGGGCGCAAAACCCACCAGCGCGAAGATCGCAGCCAGCTTGATCAGCAAACGGCTACCAAACTTACCCCGCCGCAGCCTCCACACCAATCGCCACGCTATCCAGCCGATCACTAGCAGTAACAAGACTGCTACGACCATGTTCACAATCCATAAGCGAGCGTAATTTTGCTCATAGAAGGCTTGGTTATTGGTAGCCTGGGTGAGCAAAAACATCAGCACCAGCGCGATCGCCACCATAGCGGCCAAACCAATGCCTAAAGCCCAAGACAAGCTGCGCGCGCTGCGGCCCTTGGGAACGATGGCCGATGGGGCGCTCATCGTGAATCAGGGCGCGGTTCTACCCGCGCCTCTGGCCTTACATTACGCTGCGCATAGATACTCCATTCGTTTTGCCCAACTACGCCAATCTGTAACGGCCTGGGCAATTGCTGTATATCGAGCTTGAACCGGTAGTCGATGTTGTGCCGTGAATCGATGTCGATGTCCGCTAGATCGGCAATTTTCCAACGCGATATACGCCGTAATACCGCCGTTACATCGCTCAGACTGTCCAAATGCTGCGTAAGCGCAATGCCGGTTACCGGACTAGATACCGTGCCCGTGGCTACACTGATTCGCCAACGACGTGTCAACGGCTGGAAAGCCAC
>JAYVDN010000466.1:0-2494 GCA_043749385.1 Polaromonas sp. | reverse complement strand
GAGCTCTTGCCGCTGGACGGCCCCCAAGCCGAAGGCCTGCGCATGGCCAGCCCCTTCTTTGCGGTAGACGCCATTCCCGGTGAAACCTACCGCGGCGTGGGCCAGGTGGCCACGTTGGCGGTAGGCGCGCAGTGGGTCACCAGCAGCAAAGCGGATACGGCCACGGTGTATGAGATCACCAAAGCGTTGTTCAGCGAAAGCACCCAAAAAACCCTGGCCGCAGGCCATGCCAAAGGCAAGCTCATCAACCTGCAAAACGCTGTAAAAGGTGCTGGCATTCCCTTTCACCCCGGTGCAGAGAAGTTCTATAAAGAAGTCGGCGCGATCAAGTAATAGCGTGATGTTGGCGTGTATTTGTGCGCGCCAAGTAGCAAATAAACGGGGTCAGATCTGAATTACGGAAACGCAGCACGTCAGTGTGAAGTTTCGTAGATTCAGCTCTGACCCCGCTTATTTGCGGAGCCAGAACAGAGAAAAAAACTATGATCGCCACCACCCAACTGCCCGACGACAAACACCTGGCTGAGCTGGAAGAAAAATTTGACCCGGAGATGCGTTTTCGCCCGGTGGTCAGCCCAGCTTTGCAGTTTGTCAAATGGGCGCTGATTGCGCTGAGCTGCTTTCACTACTACACCGCAGGTTTTGGCCTGCTACGCGAGACCACGCACCGGGGTGTGCACTTGGCCTTTGTACTCGGCCTGATTTTTCTTGTCTTCGCAGGCAGCAAAAAAGTTGCTTTAAAAACGCCTGTCAACTCTGCCTTGAGCCCTGGCGGCGTACCGCTGGTGGACTGGCTGCTAGCCGCCTGCTGCGTAGCCAGCGCGCTGTACATTCCCTATGTATTTGACGGCATCGCCTTTCGCGTGGGCAACCCCAATATGCTGGACGTGGTGATGGGAAGCATCTTGTTTGGCACCCTGCTAGAGGCCACACGCCGCAGCATGGGCTGGCCGCTGCCCATCATTGCGCTGTCGTTCACCGTCTACGCCCTGTTTGGCCCCTACTTCCCCGGCCTGCTTAAGCACGCAGGCGCTACCTGGGGCCAAATGATCAACCACCAGTACCTCACCAGCCAGGGCATTTATGGCGTGGCGGTGGGCGTGGTGGCTACCTATGTGTTCCACTTTGTGCTGTTTGGCGTGTTGGCCACGCGGGTGGGCTTGGGGCAGCTATTTTTGGACATTGCCTCGTCTGTGGCCGGGCGCTACGCAGGCGGGCCCGCCAAGGTCAGCGTATTTGGATCGGCCATGTTTGGCATGCTCAGCGGCTCGTCCGTGGCCAACGCGGTCACTGTAGGCTCGCTCACCATCCCGGCAATGATCCGCGTGGGCTACCGGCGCGAGTTTGCTGCGGCGGTGGAGGCAGCGGCCTCCACCGGCGGGCAGATCACCCCGCCCGTGCTGGGCGCAGCGGCTTTCCTGATGATTGAGTTTTTGCAGGTGCCCTACCAAACCATCATTGCCGCCGCCATCGTGCCCGCTTTTATGCATTTTTTTGGCGTGTTCATGCAAGTGCATTTTGAGGCCAAGCGCTTTGGCCTGCGCGGCTTGACAGAGGAAGAAATGCCCAAGCTGCGCCAGTCCTTTGCCATGCGCTGGCCTACGCTCATTCCGCTGGTGCTGCTCATTTGCGTCCTGGTGTCCGGGCGCACGCCGTACATGGCAGCGTTCATCGGCATCAGCTCTTGCGCCATTGTGGGGCTGACAACCATGAACACAGGTAACACCACCAAAAACTGGGCCGCCATGGTGGCCATGCATGTGCTGCTGGTGGTGATTGCCTTTACCGACATGGACGAGTATGCCAAGCTGGGCGTGTTTGCGGCTGCGGTGGCCGCGATGCTGCTGTTGTCAAAATTTGCACAAGTCACAGGCCGGATTGGTTACGCCGTGCTGATCGAAGCTTTTGAAACTGGAGCTAAGTATGCGCGGGCCGTGGGCGCCGCTGCGGCAGCGGTGGGCATTGTGATCGGCGTGGTCACGCTCACTGGTGTGGGCTTCAAGATCAGCTACATCATCACCACTTGGGCGCAGGCTATTGCGGGCGGTCTGGGCACCGTTATTCCGGCTTATATCGCTTCGCCCCAAGCGCTCACCCTGCTGGCCGCTTTGGTGATGACGGGCGTGGTCTGCATTTTGATGGGCTGCGGCATCCCCACCACGGCCAACTACATCATCATGGTCACGGTAGCAGCGCCGACCCTGGTGCAACTGGGTGTAGAGCCGTTGGTAGCGCACTTTTTCGTCTTCTACTACGGCGTGCTGGCCGACATTACGCCGCCCGTAGCACTGGCAGCCTACGCTGCGGCAGGCATGGCGGGCAGCGACCCGTTTAAAACTGGCAACATGGCCTTCCGGCTTGGCATGGCCAAGGCGCTGGTGCCCTTCGTGTTTGTCTTCTCGCCCAGCCTGCTCTTGGTGGCCAAAGGCTTTACCTGGTATGACTTTGCCGTCACCTTCACTGGCTGCATCCTGGGCATCACGGTGCTGGCTGC
>JAYVDN010000465.1:0-4740 GCA_043749385.1 Polaromonas sp. | reverse complement strand
ATCAATGCCCTGGGCACACAAACCGGCTGGATGAGCGCTATTTTGGACATGACAGACCAGCGCCGCATGGAGGAACTGTCACGCGCCAGCCTGGAGCGCCTGCAAGCCAGCGCCCGCTTGGCCACGGTGGGCGAAATGGCATCTCTCCTGAGCCACGAGCTGAACCAGCCGCTGGCGGCCATCTCCAGCTACGCCACAGGTTCGCTCAATATGCTGCAAGAAAACGAAGCCCTGAGTTCGCAGGACATGGAGCACGCCATGCGCCGCATCGGCGAGCAGGCCGAGCGGGCGGGCAAAGTGATTAAATCAGTGCACGACTTTGTGCGCCGCCGCGACCAAGCCCACGAGAAAATCGCCCCCAGCGACTTGCTCGACGCCGTTATGCCCCTGGTGAGCCTGCAAGCCCGCAAACTGGCTGTGCGGGTGCAGGTGCAGTGCGCGCCCGATCTGGCCACCGTGCTGTGCGACCGGACCATGGTGGAGCAAGTACTGCTGAACCTGGCGCGCAATGCCATGCAAGCCATGGAAAATGTGCCCGTGAACGAGCGTGTGCTGGCCTTGGAGGTACGCGCCACTTCCCGCCTGAGCGCCCAATTGGACGATACCCAAAGCAGCCGCCGCTGGATGGAATTTACCGTGTCGGACTGCGGCGGGGGCATTGATGCCGCCACCGCCGAACGTTTATTTACGCCATTTTTCACCACCAAAAAAGAAGGCATGGGCTTGGGGCTGAGCATGTGCCGTACGGTGGTAGAGCAGCATGGCGGCTTTCTCGCCCACGAGCCGCGCAAGCCGCGCGGTACTATGTTTAAATTCACCCTACCCACCCACAAAATCTAGCGCACTATGCAACCTATCCAAGATGCCACTGTTTATATCGTAGACGACGATACCGGCGTGCGCGAGGCGCTGGCCTGGTTACTGCGCTCGCGCCGTCTTCCGCATGAGTCGTTTGACAGCGCCGAGACGTTTTGGAGTAACGTAGCGCAGCACTACACCCCGCGCCAAGCCAGTTGCCTTCTGCTGGACGTGCGCATGCCCGGTATGAGCGGGTTGGCCTTGTTTGAACAACTGCAAACCAAGCCTTGGGCCGCAGCGCTACCGGTGATTTTCCTGACCGGCCATGCCGACGTGCCCACAGCGGTCGACGCCGTCAAGCGCGGTGCGTTTGATTTTTATGAAAAGCCGTTTTCAGACAACGCCTTGGTAGACCGCATAGAGCAAGCACTGGCAATGAGCGCCACCGTCGTCCAAGCCACCAAAGCCCACAACAGCCTACGCCACCGCCACGACGAACTGACGGAGCGCGAGCGCGATGTCATGCGCCTAGTCACCGACGGCCTGCCCAACAAGCTGATCGCCGACCAGCTCGACATCAGCGTGCGCACGGTAGAGGTCCACCGCGCCCGTGTGTTCGACAAAATGGGCGTCAAGTCTGCGGTTGAGCTGGCTAACTTGCTGCGTAATTTATAGCTGCTCCCGCGATATTCTATTGGGTTACTACCCGATAAAGCATAAAAAAAAGCGCACGGAGGATGAGTCCGTGCGCTACAGCACCGCCCTGAGAGGCAGCGCACTACCCAAACTACTTGCCTGCGACTACCCGCACCATCTCCAGCGTCTTGTTGCTGTAGCCCCATTCGTTGTCATACCAGCTCACCACCTTCACAAAGGTGCTGTCCAGTGCGATGCCTGCGTCAGCGTCGAACACGCTGGTGCAGCTCTCGCCACGGAAGTCGCTGGCGACCACCTTGTCTTCGGTGTAGCCCAGCACGCCCTTCATCGCTCCCAAGCTTTGGGCTTTCATCTCGGCGCAGATCTCGGCGTAGCTGGCTTCTTTGACGAGCTCTACCGTCAGGTCAATTACCGACACGTCGCTGGTAGGCACGCGGAAAGACATGCCGGTGAGCTTTTTGTTCAGCTCAGGAATCACCACGCCAACGGCCTTGGCCGCGCCGGTAGACGATGGAATGATGTTCTCCAAAATACCGCGTCCACCGCGCCAGTCTTTGTTGCTCGGGCCGTCTACCGTCTTTTGTGTGGCGGTAGCAGCGTGCACGGTGGTCATCAGGCCGCGCTTGATGCCCCATTTGTCGTTCAGCACTTTGGCCACGGGCGCCAGGCAGTTGGTGGTGCAGGAGGCATTGGAAATGATCGCTTGGCCCGCATAGGTTTTATCGTTCACGCCATAGACGAACATGGGGGTGTCGTCTTTGGAGGGGGCGGACATCACCACCTTTTTCGCGCCTGCATCCAGGTGCTTTTGTGCGGTGACTTTGTCCAGGAACAGGCCAGTGGATTCGATCACTACCTCTGCGCCTACATCGCCCCATTTCAAGGTAGCTGGGTCGCGCTCTGCCGTCAGGCGGATGCGCTTGCCGTTGACCATCAAGGTGGTGCCGTCCACCGAGATGTCGCCTTTAAAGCGGCCATGCACGCTGTCGTACTTGAGCATATAGGCCAAGTAGTCGGGCTCTAACAGGTCGTTAATGCCGACGATTTCGATGTCAGAAAAGTTTTGAACCGCAGCGCGAAACACCATGCGCCCGATACGGCCAAAGCCGTTAATACCTACCTTGATGGTCATACCAGTTTCTCCAGATTACAGAAATAAAATTACGGACGGCAGCCAAGCTGGCCAGACTTGCTGTCGGCAAAATACTTAAGCTTTTCAAGGCACATGATTTCTTCTTTTGGCACCTTGGTTTTAGGTGCGGCCTTGCAGGTGAAGGCGCCATTGGCTTTGACACTGGCTTTGCTCAGGGTCCAGCCGGTAGGGCACAAATCCGAGCTGGTTTGCGCTGGTGCGGCTGCGCCTGGGGCTGCTGCTGGCGCGGCGGCGGCCACTGCGGGTGCTGCTGGCGCTACCGGCGCAGCAGCCACTGGGGCGGCAGCTACCGTCACCACTACCTTTTGGTTTTTACCATTGCATTTCAACACCGATCCAACGCGCTTTGGCTCGGCCACGATGGTGTACGTGCCAGGCTTGGCATACTGGTGTGATGCGACGGTGGGCACATCTTGGGCTTGGTTGATCTTGCTCTCCAGCACAGCGCCATCCCCCCACACGATATGCAGTCCGCAGTTGATGGTTTGGGCCACATCGATGCCCACGGTGGCTTGCACTGCTTCGCCCACTTTGGCTTGCGTAGGCACGACTTTAAGGTCGGTCACCGTTTGCGCTGACGCGCTGGTGGCCCATACCGCGGCTATGACGGCCAAAATTTGAACTGCTTTCATACCAATCTCCTGTTAAAAATTAAAAAATTAACGGCGCTGCAAGGCTGCTTGCACAGTGGCCGCGACGTTCTCCGGGGTGAAACCAAAATGCTTAAACAACACGGGTGCGGGGGCTGACTCGCCATAGCTGTCGATGCCCACGACCGCCGCTACGCCGTATTTCCACCAGCCATCGGTACAGCCCATCTCTACCGCAATGCGGGGAATGGCTGCGGGCAGCACTTGCTTCTTGTACGCCACGCTTTGCTTGTCAAAGGTGGTGGTGCTGGGCATAGACACTACGCGCACTGCTATCTTCTTGGCAGCTAACAGCTCTTGCGCCTTGAGTGCCAGCTGTACCTCAGAGCCAGTGGCGATGATGATGGCCTGGGGCTTTTTGTTGATACCCACCTCTTGTGGCTCAGCCAGCACGTAGGCACCTTTGCTGATGTTGTCCAAGCCGCTAGCGTCCGGCGCGGCGTGGGAATCTGCTTTCGGTGCATAGGGCAGGTTCTGGCGCGACAGCAACAGTGCGGTAGGCTTGTTTTTGTTTTGCAGTGCGACTGCCCAGGCCACTGCTGTCTCGGCGGTGTCGGCCGGGCGCCATACGTCCAGGTTCGGAATCAAACGTAGCGACGCAGCATGCTCGATCGACTGGTGCGTCGGGCCGTCCTCGCCCAGGCCAATGCTGTCGTGGGTAAACACATGCACCACACGCTTTTTCATTAAAGCGGCCATGCGGATGGCGTTGCGGCTGTAGTCGCTAAAGGTCAAGAACGTGCCGCCGTAGGGGATAAAACCGCCGTGCAGGGTAATGCCGTTCATGATGGCGGCCATGCCAAACTCGCGCACGCCGTAGTTGATGTGGCGGCCCAGCTTACCTTCTGCATCGCGCTTCACGTCGCCTGCGTTGTCCATGCGCAAGGCGGGGGTGCTCTTGGTGTTGGTCAAGTTCGAGCCGGTCAGGTCGGCGCTGCCACCCAGCATCTCGGGCAGGGCGGCGGTGAAGGCCTCCAGTGCGATTTGTGATGCTTTGCGTGAGGCCACAGTCTCGGCCTTGGCGTTGGCGGCCAGCACGGTATCAACCACGGTTTGAGCAAAGTTCTTGGGCAAGTCGCCTGCCATGCGGCGCAAAAACTCATTCGCCAGCTCGGGGAATGCTTGGCGGTAGCCCGCAAAGCGCGTGTCCCAGCTCAGCTCGGCCTGCGTGCCCTTGGCCAAGGCGTTCCAGTCGCTGTAGACCTCTTTGGGGATGTCAAAAGGGGCATGGCTCCAGCCGAGAGCCGCGCGGGTGAGGGCAATTTCTTCTGCGCCCAGTGGCTCGCCGTGGGCCTTGGCGGTGTCCGCGCGGTTCGGGCTGCCTTTGCCGATATGCGTTTTGCAGATGATCAGGGTGGGCTTGTCGGCGCTGTTTTTTGCATCGGCAATGGCGCGGTCTACCGCGTCTACAGTGTGGCCGTCGATCTTGTCGATCACGTTCCAGCCGTAGGCCTTGAAGCGCTGTGCGGTGTTGTCGATAAA
>JAYVDN010000464.1:0-4178 GCA_043749385.1 Polaromonas sp. | reverse complement strand
GTGGGCTTTACCAATGTGGGCGATAAGCTCTTGCCCGGCATGACGGCCAATGTGCGCTTGGTGACGGACCTGCGTGAGAACGTGCTGAAAATTCCCAACGCCGCGCTGCGCGTGCGCGTGGCGGGCGTGGAGCCTGCGGGGCAGGGCGCCTCAGGCCCGGCACAAGGTGCCTCGGGCCCGGCACGGGGGGCCTCAGGTGCTGCGGGCGGGAGTACCACGGGTAGAGTTCCCGCCAGTGCCTCCGTGGCGAGTCTGGGCGGCGCGGCTGTGGCCAAGTTCAGCTGGATGAGCGAGGCGATTGCTCAGCAAGGCGGCGGTGGTGGTTTTGCCGCGCAGCGCGAGCGCCTGGTGACCGAGCTGGGCTTGAGTGCCGAGCAGCAAACCCAGCTCGATGCCATCCAGGCCGAGCTGCGCCCGCAATTCGCCGCCATGCGCGACATGCCTGACGGCGAGCGCGCGGCTGCACGCGAGAAGGTGACAGCGCAGATGCGCCAAAAGATCAGCGCTATGCTGACCCCCACCCAGCGCACGAAGTACCTAGAGATCGTCGCCAATTCGGCTAGCGCGCGGGCAGCGGGTGGTGGTGCAGGTAACTCTGCGCCAAGCACCGCTGCAACTACTGCAAATGCCGCACCTAGCGGCGAAACCAAGTCAGTGGTCAATCCATCAGGCGCTACTAATTCAGTAGCTGCTCCCGCTATAAAACAGGGCTCTAATGGGCAAAACCCTGCTAAAAATGCGCTGCCAGCCGCAACCGTAGCTGCTGGG
Source organism: Polaromonas sp. (assembly GCA_043749385.1). Lineage (GTDB taxonomy): Bacteria > Pseudomonadota > Gammaproteobacteria > Burkholderiales > Burkholderiaceae_C > JAAFIP01. Next base: position 3,410 of record JAYVDN010000464.1, on the reverse strand, counting down.
GCGGCTGCCGCCGCACCCACAGCCAATGCAGCGCCTGGGCTTGCAACTCCCCCCAACGCGGGCGGTGCAACGGCTACGCCACCATCCGCAGGCGGTGAAGCACCTGCAGCTGGCGGCGGCCAGGGCGGTGGGCCGCTGGGAGAGATGCGCAGCCGCCTGGTCGCCGATTTGCAGCTCAGCGCAGACCAGATCGCCAAGGTCGATGCCATCATTGCCGACACCCGGCCCAAATACGGCACGCTGCGTGACCTGGCACCCGAAGAGCGCGGCAAAGCGCGCGAGCGCATCACAGCGGACATGCGCGCCAAGATTGGCGATATCTTGACCCCCGAGCAAAAAACCAAATACGCGGTGATCCAGGCCGAGTCCGCCAGTCGCACCGCCACCCGGGGGCGCATCTACATGATGGGGGCAGACGGCAAGCCCGCCGCCTACAACGTGCGCCTGGGCATTACCGACGGCACCAGCACCGAGCTGATGGTGGGGCCCAACTCACCCAACGCAGATATCTTCAAAGAAGGCGCGCTGGTCATCATTGGCACCAACACTGCCGGTGCAGCCGGCGCTGGCGCAGGTGCAGCCGCAGGCGGTCAGCGCCCTAGCGGCCCGCGCATGCCGTTCTAAGTTTTAAATTTTGCTTTCAATTTTCAAGGCACTCACCACACCATGGCACTCATCGAAGCGCGCCAGCTCACCAAGGTCTACACCATGGGCGACCAAACCGTCCACGCGCTGCGCGGTGTGTCGCTGGACATCGAAGAAGGCGATTTTGTTGCCATCATGGGTGCATCGGGCTCGGGTAAAAGTACGTTGATGAATATCTTGGGTTGCCTGGATTTGCCCACTGAGGGTGAATACCGTTTGGCAGGTGAGGCGGTGCAAGGTATGGAGCCCGACCAGCTGGCCTCCATCCGCAACCGCCGCATAGGTTTTGTGTTCCAGCAGTTCAACCTGCTGCCGCGCACCAGTGCTTTAGAGAATGTAGAGCTGCCGATGGTTTACAGCGGTATCAAGTCTGCCGAGCGGCGCGTCAAAGCCAGCGCCGCCTTGGCCATAGTAGGCCTGGGCCAGCGCATGGACCACACCCCGTCCGAGCTGTCCGGCGGCCAGCAACAGCGCGTAGCCATCGCCCGCGCCTTGGTCAACAGCCCGCAACTGATCTTGGCCGACGAACCCACAGGCGCACTCGACTCGCAAACCAGCGAAGACATCATGCACCTGCTGACCGACCTGAACCGACAAGGCATGACCGTCGTACTCGTGACCCACGAAGCCGACATAGCCGCCTGGGCACGCCGCAAGATCGTGTTCAAAGACGGGCATATTGTGGAAGACACCATTCGACAAGCTCTGGGCGAACGGGATGAGCAAAAGAATGGGGGTCAGATCCCAATTCAGGAAGACCATCCATCCGAAGCGCGCAACACCAGTACGAAATTGGGCTCTGACCCCCATTCTTTTGCGGCGGTCGAGGCAAATACATGAATTTCCTCGCCGCCCTCCGCTCAGCCCTCAGAGCCCTCGCCGCCAACACCCTGCGCAGCATCCTCACCATGCTGGGCATCATCATTGGCGTGGCCGCCGTCATCACCATGATCGCTGTGGGCCAGGGCGCGACTAACCGGGTGCAAGAGCAGATGAAGGGCTTGGGCAGCAACATCATGCTGGTGCTGCCCGGGGGCGTCACGGCAGGCGGCGTGCGCCTGGGCGCGCAGACCGGCCAGTCGCTCACCGAAGACGACGCGCTGGCCATCGCCAAAGACATTCCCGAAGTACAAGTGGCCGCGCCCAGCATGCGCACTGGCGCGCAGGTAGTGGCGGGCAACAGCAACTGGAGCACCTCCGTGCTGGGCACCACCAACGACTACATGGAAGCGCGCGAGTGGCCGCTCAGCAGTGGGCGCGGTTTTGAAGCCGCCGAGATGCAAGGCTCGGCCAAGGTCGCCATCATCGGCCAAACCACGGCGCAGCAACTGTTTGGCGAGGCCGACCCCATGGACCAAGTGGTGCGGGTAAAAAAAATCCCCGTCACCATCATTGGCGTACTGGAGAAAAAAGGCCAAAACTCCATGGGCCAAGACCAGGACGACATCATCATTGTGCCCATCAGCACCTACCGCAACCGCATCCAGGGCGGCAGCGGCGGCAAGCTCAAGCGCATTGGCTCGGTGAGCGTGAAGGTCAAAGAAGGCCAGAGCATGAAGGCTGCAGAAGAGGGCATCAAAGAGCTGCTGCGCCAGCGCATGAAGGTGCAGCCCGGGGCGGACGAACCCTTCAGCATTCGCAACCTCACCGAGATTTTGCAGGCCCAAGAGGCCTCCAGCCGCATCATGACCCTGCTGCTGGCTGCTGTAGCGGGCATCAGCCTGATCATCGGCGGCATTGGCATCATGAACATCATGCTGGTGAGCGTCACCGAGCGCACCCGCGAGATCGGCCTGCGCATGGCGGTGGGCGCGCGGGGCAAAGACATCCTGGCGCAGTTTCTGATTGAGGCGGTGACGCTCAGTTTGATCGGTGGCGCTATTGGCGTGCTGATAGGCGCCATAGCCACTTGGGCGGTAGGCCAGTTTGCAGGCTGGCAGGTGAGCATGACGTTGGCCTCTATCGTTTTATCCACCGTGTTCTCTGCCGTGGTGGGCGTGTTCTTTGGTTTCTACCCGGCGCGCCGGGCTTCCAAGTTGCTGCCGATTCAGGCCTTGCGCTACGAATAGCACGGTGGATCTGAGGCTGTAACCTGTGTGACTGGTGCGGCCCCACTGCATACACAATCCAACCTTAGTTTGGTACTTACCCTGTAAGGCTACGCCTCCTGCGGGCGTAGCATCGTTTTTCCCGTTAGAGAAAAATGTTGTTTTTAATAGGAGTACAACAATGAGACATTACCTTTTCAAACTGCTGGCGCTTATGGCAGTTGCTTTTTTAACCGCCTGCGGTGGGGGCAGTGACCCGGCCCCAGTAACCCCAGCAACAGTAACCCCCACTGTGGTGGTGGTACCCGAAGAAACGCGCGCACATGATGCGCGCACGTTCACAGCAGTGGTCACCACATCTACCTTTGCGCAGCTCACACTTAGCGCAGTGGTGACGGACCGTTGGCAAGGCGTATTCCAAGGTTCTGTCTACCGCATCGAAGTACCGAAAGACTGGAACGGCAAACTCGTGATGTGGGTGCATGGTTACAGAGGCACGGGTGCCACTTTGACGGTGGACAACCCCATCCAGCGCCGCTACTTTATTGACAATGGCTATGCTTGGGCGTCGTCCAGCTACTCTAAAAATTACTACGATGTGCGAGCGGGCGTAGAAGATACCAATGCTTTGGCGCTGAACTTCACCAAGCTGGCAGCCGACAATGGCCGCACCCTGGCAGCGCCGAGCAAGACATTCATCACCGGCGTGTCGATGGG
>JAYVDN010000463.1:0-2452 GCA_043749385.1 Polaromonas sp. | reverse complement strand
GCGTAGGCGCGGCGCTGGCTGCGCTTGGGGGCAAACTGGGCCACGTCTACCCGCAGCGGCACGCAGGCCTGGCAGCCGTCGCAGTAAGGCCGGTAGGTGAACATGCCGCTGCGCCTAAAGCCACTGGCTACCAGCTCAGAGTAAGCCTCGTTGTTGATAAGGTGGCTGGGCGTGGCCACTTGGCTGCGGGCGGTTTTGCCAGGCAAATAGCTGCACGGGTAGGCCGCCGTGGCATAAAACTGCAGGGTTTGCAGGGGCAGGTCTTTGAGCAGCGTCACGCCTAGTGGTCCGGTGGGTTGTCCATGGGGTCTTGCAACAGATGTTGCCAGTATAGAGGCTCAAAGCGCCACACGGGGGCCGGGCGGTGCACTGCCAGGGCTACGGCGGCGCAAAAAGCCTCGCGCGGCATCTCGGCGGCGCCCAGGCTGGCCAAATGGGCGGTGTTTTGCTGGCAGTCGATTTGCGCCACGCCGTGCGCGCGGCACAGCGCCACCAGGCCGCACAGGGCCAGCTTGGACGCATCGCTGGCGCGGCTGAACATCGACTCGCCAAACACCGCGCCGCCTACGTTGGTGCAGTACAGGCCGCCTGCCAGCTTGCCATCGATCCAGGTCTCCACGCTGTGGGCATGGCCTGCGGCGTGCAGGTCGCAATAGGCGTCTTGCATGTCTTGCACTATCCAAGTGCCCGCCTGGCCGTCGCGCCGCGCGTTGGCACAGGCGGAGATGACGGCGGCAAAGTCGTGGTCTATGCGTAGCTCGCAGCCGGGCGTGTAGCTAAACTTGGCCAAGGTTTTGCGCAGGCTGCGGTGCAGCTTAAAGTGGGCTACCTGCAGCACCATGCGCGGGTCGGGCGACCACCACAGCACCGGCTGGCCCGCGCTGTACCAGGGGAATATGCCTTGAGAGTAGGCTGCCTTCAGTGTGGCTACGTCCAGCGCGCCGCCTGCGGCGAGCAGACCTGCAGCCTCAGTGGCTGGCCCCCAGGCCGTATCCACAGGCGGAAAAGCATCGCCAGGCTCAAGCCAGGGCAGGCGCAGGGCAGGTGTGTGCATAGTCCTAAAAGTATAGCTGCTCCCGCAATATTCTATTGGGCTACAGCCTTATTTTTCATAAAAAAGGTAAGTAAATTGCCCGCAAGCGGATAGCACTTTACTGCGCCGTCCAGCCGCCATCCACTTGCCAGGCCACGCCGCGCACATTGCGCGCGCCTTTGCCGCACAGGAACACCGCCAGTTCGCCCAGCTCTTCGGGGGTGGTGAACTGCATGGAGGGCTGCTTCTCGCCCAGCAGCAGTTTGCTGGCTTCGTCGTTGCTGATGTTCAGCGCCGCAGCTTTAGCGTCGACTTGTTTTTGCACCAACGGGGTGAGCACCCAGCCGGGGCAGATGGCGTTGCAGGTCACGCCGTTGGTGGCGTTTTCTAGCGCGGTCACTTTGGTCAGGCCGACGATGCCGTGCTTGGCCGCCACATAGGCTGATTTGAGCGCCGAGCCGACCAAGCCGTGGGTGGACGCTATGTTGATAATGCGGCCCCAGCCTTTTCCGCCGTCGGCCTTTTGCATGGCGGGCAGGGCCAGGCGGGTGGTGTGGAAGGCGCTGGTCAGGTTAATAGCAATGATCGCGTCCCAGCGCTCGGTGGGGAAGTCTTGCACGGCGGCCACATGTTGTATGCCCGCGTTGTTGACCAAAATATCTACTTGACCAAAACGCGCAGCGGCCGCTTGCATCATGGCCTCGATCTCAGCGCTCTTGCTCATGTCAGCGCCGTGGTAGAGCGTTTTGACGCCCAGTGCCTCAATTTCTTTTTGCGGCCCGGCGTAGTCGCCAAAGCCGTTGATGACGATGTTGGCACCTTGCGCGGCCAGCGCTTTGGCGATGCCCAGGCCAATACCGCTGGTAGAGCCTGTGACGAGTGCAGTTTTTCCGGTGAGCATGCTAATTTCCTGTGGGTGGGGGTGGACTTGGGTTTAATATCAGTGGCCACTATTATCCCGCGAACCATGGTGCCCATTGCGCTGCCATGTCGCCTACATCCTGTACCTTGTAACCTGAAGTGTGAACCCTGACTATGCAACCCACCCTAGACCACATTGTTTGCCCAGACACCACCGGCGGCCATCGCATGGCGTATTGGAGCTGGGGCAACGCCGCCCACCCACATGTGGTGGTGTGCGTACACGGCATCTCCCGCCAAAGCCGCGACTTTGACACCTTGGCGCAGGCCTTGGTGGGGCCAGATGGCCAGCGCTGCCGGGTGGTGTGCGCAGACATTGCAGGCCGTGGCCACAGCGCCTGGCTGAAAGACCCGCGCATGTACCAAGTGCCCGCCTACGCCGCCGACATGCTGGCGCTGCTGGCCAGCCTGCGCGCGGGCGGGGCGCAGACCATTGACTGGGTAGGCACCAGCATGGGCGGCTTGATTGGCATCGCGCTGGCCCCACAGCCCGGCGCC
>JAYVDN010000462.1:0-1541 GCA_043749385.1 Polaromonas sp. | reverse complement strand
GCTGGCGTGCCGCCCATGGTGGGCTTCTTCGCCAAACTCAGCGTGCTGCAGCCCCTGCTGGACTCGCGCCAGCCGATGATGATTGGATTGGCCGTCTTTGCCGTCATGCTCTCCCTGGTGGGTGCGTTTTATTATCTGCGCGTGGTCAAAGTGATGTACTTTGACAAACCCATTACCGTCAGCACGGTGGTGGCATCGAACGATGTGCGCGTGGTGCTGATCATCAACGGCGCACTGGTCTTGCTACTGGGCTTGGTCCCCAGTGGGTTGATGACCCTGTGTTTGCAAGCCATCGTGAAAACTTTGGGCAGCTAAGCCCAAAGACCTGCACGCACCCGCATCGATACCATGGGCCAAAGTGCATCTGTATGGCTGGTGATAGTGCTTGCCTTGCTGGCCGCCAACCTGCCCTTTCTATCGCAGCGCTTGCTGGCGATAGTGCCCCTTGCTGCTGGGAAAACCCTGGCCATTCGACTGGCTGAACTGGTGCTGCTGTACTTTGTGGTGGGCGGGATAGGCCTGTTGCTGGAAAAGCGCCTGGGGCAGATTGCGCCGCAAGGCTGGGAGTTTTATGCCATCACCGGCACGCTGTTCATTACCTTGGCTTTCCCCGGTTTTGTCTGGCGTTATTTGCTCAAACACCGGGATTAACAGGTCATGGAGCATTTGAAGGAAACACTGGTCAGCAGTGAATTGCTGTTCAAAGGTAAATTTCTGCATGCCAAGTGCGACACCGTGCGCCTGCCCGATGGCAAGCACGCCACGCGAGAGTATGTCGTACACCCCGGTGCCGTCGTCGTGGTGCCCTTGCTCGATGATGGCCAAGTGGTGCTAGAGCGCCAGTTTCGCTACCCCATTGGCCAGGTGATGATCGAGCTGCCCGCTGGCAAGCTTGACGCAGGCGAAGACCCTTTGCTGTGCGGCCTGCGCGAACTGCATGAAGAAACCGGCTACACCGCATCTGAATGGGCCTACGCAGGCCAGATGCACTTGGCGATTGCCTACTCCACCGAGGTGATCCACATTTACTTTGCGCGCGGCTTGACTGGCGGAGAGCGTAAGCTGGACGCGGGCGAGTTTTTAGACGTGTTTACCGCGCCCGCCCAGCAGCTTTTGGACTGGTGCGCCGATGGCACGGTGACCGATGCCAAAACCCTCGCCTGTGCCTTGCACCTGGCCAACCACCTGAGCGGCACGCGCTCCATGGCATGGCAAGCCGTGCCGCGCGTCGCGCGTACCCTCTAACGCCCTCGCAGTATTGCAAATCAGGATAATACGTCCATGAAAGTACTCGACCTGCAATGCCAGCATGCCCACAGTTTTGAGGGTTGGTTTGGCTCGGAGGATGACTTTCAAAGCCAACTGGCACGCGGTTTGGTAGAGTGCCCGATGTGCGGCGACGCTACCATTACCAAAAAATTGTCTGCTCCGCGCCTGAACCTGAGCGCTTCGCGTGAAGTGATAGTGGCACAGGAAGCTACGGATTCAGGAGCTGCTCGCGCCGTATCTACGGAAGCTGGCAACCAAGAGCCTGCCAAAGA
>JAYVDN010000461.1:0-5932 GCA_043749385.1 Polaromonas sp. | reverse complement strand
GAGGGTACTTCATGGTGGTTCTCAGCTTGACAAGCATCGTTACAGGGATGCACCGAGCTTACCAAAACTAACACTCATTCGGCGCATTGTTGGTGTGGCAGCAAGGCTTATTTGACGTAAAGCTTTTGCCTTGACGTAGGCACCCCAAGGCGAGATTTCCGGTTTACTGCATGTCCTGCTGTGGCTTTCCCAGCCAGGCTCAACGACTTCTGCATTTCGTTGGGTGCGGTGCGGCCAAGCCAGTAGCACTGCCTCAATGCTGGCGCATGGTTTCTTGCCATGGGCTCTCGCCACTAGTCCAAATGAATGTCAACAAAACAGCAAATTCACATAAACTAGATTGGGCTATCTCACACAGATGGCGTAACTTCAAAGAAGTGAGCATTTCATGGCGTTGATGACCAAGCCTGGCGACTTGCCCAGCGCTGCTATCCCCTTGGACTTTGAGCTGGCGGATGCCCATGAGGCTGCGACGGGCTGGCGCCTTTGGCGAAAAAACCTGTTCGGCGCGCTGGACGGTGCGGCCGTGTCTATTCCCATTGCGCTAGGCGGCGTGGCGCTGGTGTATGCCAAGTTTCCTGAGCAATATCTAGGCTACGGTGTGTTGGCCACACTTTTGGCGCTATTGCTGGTGCACGCGGTCAGTGCGCTGGGCCAGCGGCCCATCGTGTTCAGCGCGCGCCTGGTGGAAGCCGGTACTTTGGCTGTCATGCTGGACCAATTTACCACTTACATGCCCGCCTGGGGTGTAGACACCAGACCCCAAGTGCTGCTGGCGCTGATGTGCGTGGTAAGCGTGGTGGCCTATGCGGTGTGCTTGGTGCTATTTCTGCTTCGGGCTGACCGTTTTACACGTTTAATTCCCACGCCCGTGTACGCGGGTTTTACAATCAGTATTGCCATTTTGCTGTTCGTATCGCAAAGCAAGGTGTTGTGGCAGCTATGGCAAACAGGCCACAGCGCGGTGGCATTGGTCAGCATTTGCGCAGTCACATTGAGTGCGTGCCTGCTCGTTCGCCGGTTCACTGCGCGATGGCCCGCCACGGCGATCGGCGTTTTGGTGGGCACTTTGGTGGGCGTGCTGTGGTGGCTGGACGGTAGCAAGGTCTCCATGGTGATGGCACCCGGCCAGAGCATGCAGTTGCCATGGGCTGTAGCGGACTTTTCAGCGCTGCTGTTGCCCGCTGTAAAAATAGTCAACGTGGTGCCCAGCTTGCTGTCCAGCGGTGTATTGCTGGGCTTGGTGATGTTTATCAATATCACCGTGGCAAACGAAACCCTGTCCCAGCTGGACGACCGCTATGCCAGCCGGTGGCAGCACGCGGCAGTAGCCTTGTCTGGCTCGCTAGGGTCTGTGGTCGGAGCGGTGCCGATGGGCCCCTCGCAACAGGCAGCCTTGGCGGCCATGCATGCAACGCCACTTTCCGGGCCCTTGGTTTTCACTGTGGGGTTGGTGTGCGCAGCCATAGGTCTTTCAGGGGCCTTAAATTGGATACCGGTGGCAGCGGTTGCCATTGCGATGGTGTACAACGGCGTTTTTCTGATTGATTCCGGTGTGATCAGGCAAGGCTGGCAATGGGTGCGCGGCAGAGCGTTGCCAAGCAGCCAGAAGGAAGACCTGGCCTTGATTGCCGCAGTCATATTCTCGACCGTCGTGTTCAACGTGGTGGTCGCCGTGTTTATCGGTTTGCTGTTTGGTTTGCTGTTGTTTGCCCTGCGCAACGCCAAGCAGCCGGTGCGCTACCAATGGACGGGTGAGCAACTGCGCTCCAACTGCGCGCGCGGCCGCTATGAACTGGGCCTGCTGGCACAGCATGGCGGCACGATCAAAGTGCTGGAGCTGGAGGTTGAGCTTTTCTTCGGTGCTGTCAGCAGCCTGGACCAAAGCCTGGGCAAGTCATTGGAGCTGGCGCACACCGTGATCCTGGACTGGTCACGGGTGCGGCATGTGGACAGCAGCATTGCCATGTCGCTGCAGCGTTGGCAGCGCGCGGCCACAGCGGCAGGTGTACCCACATTGCATGCCGGGGCTATGTTGCAAAACGGCAATGCTGCTACTTTTTTGGCCCAGCACTTGCCCACGGCGCTCCTGCAACCTGATGTAGACCGCGCTTTGGAGGTAGCAGAAAATTCTGTCATCAACTTGTGGGGTGTAGAAAATTCAGAGCAAACGACCACCTTGCATGTCGTGCTGCCAATTTTTAACAGCATGAGTGCCACAGAGCGCGATCAAGCGCAGCAGTGCATGCACCAGCGCCTGTACAAATCGGGCGAAGTCGTCTTCCACGAAGGCGAAACCAGCGACTGCCTGTTAGTGGTGTTGCAAGGCAGTGCCGGCGTGGTCGTGCGCAATGGGCAGCGCGAGATTCGCCTGACCAGTGTGCGCCGGGGTGGTTTGATCGGTGAAGTTGGCTTTTTAGATGGCGCGCCGCGCTCGGCCACTGTGGTGGCGCAAGAGGGCTTGCTGGTCTACGTCTTGACCCGCGAGGCTTTTGATAACCTGCGGAAAACTTCGCCCAATACGGTGCACCAGATGATGCTCAATATCACTTTGGACCTGGCAGCGCGCCTGCGGCACAACACCAACAGGATGGCCAGGGCACGCAGCGAACTGGCGTAATCTAGGCGGCGGTGAGTGCAGGAGCGTTTGCTGTAGTGCGCTCGCGCACCAGTTTTCTAAGCTGCGGGAGGCAGCTGCCGCAGTTGGTGCCGCACTTGAGTGCGCCCTGTAGCTGCACCAGGCGATCTGTCTCACTGCCTGGGCAACTTTGCAACTGCGCAGTGATCTCCTGCTCAGTGACGTTGAAACAAGAGCATACTTGCTTGCCTTTGCTCTGGATAGCTACCGGTGCTTTGGCACCGGGACTGAGCAGCAAGCGGCCGTATGCGCTGGCATCGAGCTGGTCTTGCAGCAAGGTTGTGATCCAGGCCTGCGCGCTGGTGTCGCCCGCCAGCACAAAACCCTGTAGCTGCACCTGGCCCTGTGCATTTCGCAGCAAACGGGCAGCGCGGCGCTGGCCGCGTTTTTTGTCTTCGTAGCGCAAGGTGTCGCTGCCGCTTAAGCCTAAAAGGGACTCGATCTGCATCAGGCTATTGTCCTCGGGGGCGTAGTTAGACGCTGCGCGAAACAAAACACCGCGCAGCGCTGGCGCATCGGCGCTGGCATCTTCCCGGCCAAAGGGCACGCAGGTGGCAAACTCAAAACGCGCCATGAGTTTTTGTAATGCGGCGCGGGCGGTGTGCGCGCTGTCTTCAGGCAGCCAAGCTACAGCCAACAGGTTCCAGGGCAACTCCGCTTTGAGAATCTTGACCGCTGCGTGTTTGAGTTCAGGCTGCTTGCTGCTGGGGCAGTAGGCGCTGGTGGTGATGGCGTTGACGCCGCCCAGGCGCTCGCCCGTGCTGCTGCGGCCGCTTAAGTATTCGCTGCCCCAGTGCATGGCCACAAAGGCTTGGCTCAGGCCGATCTCGTCACTGGCTTGCACGGGCAGCATGATGGAGCCGCGCTTGCTGGTCACATGCACCAAGTCGCCACCTTTCAGCAGGCGGCGCAGCATGTCTTGCGGGTTCATTTGCACGGATGGTTCTGCGACGTGGCCGAAGAGGCGGCCTAAAGTGCCGGTGCGGCTCATGCCGTGCCATTGGTCCCTTAATCGTCCGGTGTTGAGACTAAAGGGGTAGCGCGATTCGCGTTGCTCGGCGGTGGGCTGGTAGACGGTGTTGGCGAAGTTGGCCTTGCCGTCGGGGGTGGGGAAGATGGCGTCTTCGTAGAGTCTTTTTTTGCCTTCGGTGTCGCCGGGTTTGAAGGGCCATTGGGCTGGTGTGGTTTCTATGGCAGCGTAGGTGAGGCCGGTGATGTCCAGGTCGCGGCCTCGGGTGCTTTCGCGGTGCTCGTTCCAGATGTCTTCTGGTTTTGTATAGGGGAAGAGGGGTTTTGTAATCTCCGGCGAAGGCGAAACAAAAGGGGTCAGAGCCAAATTTCGTTCGGCACGGTGGGTCTGCGGTGAGATGGCCGTCCTGAATTTGGATCTGACCCCATTTGTTTCTTGTGTTGCTCCACTGGTTTCGCTGACACTCATCGCGCTCTCCAATCGGCGCGCAAAATCTACCGCGATGCTCCAGTCGTGGCGCGTCTCGCCGGGGGCGGGCACGGCGGCGCGTACGCGGCTGATGCGGCGTTCGCTGTTGGTGACCGTGCCTTCTTTTTCGCCCCAGGTCGTGGCGGGCAGCAGCAGGTCGGCGTACTGACAGGTCTCCGTGGTGGCGAAGGCTTCTTGCACGATGACGAGTTCCGCGCGCTGCAGGGCGCGGCGCACGGTCGCTTGGTCGGGCATGCTTTGCGCTGGGTTGGTGCAGGCTATCCAGAGGGCTTTGATCTCGCCGTCTGCGGCGGCCTGGAACATTTCTACCGCAGTTTTTCCAGGTTGGCTTGGCACATCGTTCACGCCCCACAGCGCGGCTACCTCGGCGCGGTGTGCGGGGTTGGCCATGTCGCGGTGCGCGCTGATCAGGTTGGCCAAGCCGCCCACTTCTCGCCCACCCATGGCATTGGGTTGGCCAGTGAGGGAGAAGGGGCCAGCACCGGGTTTGCCAATCTGTGCGGTGGCCAAATGCAGGTTGATCAAGGCGGCGTTTTTGGCGGTGCCGCTGCTGGACTGGTTCAGGCCCTGGCAGTACAAACTGAGGGTGGCCTTGCTGGTGGCAAACAGCTTGGCGGCGATAAACAACTCTTCTTTTTTGATGCCGCAGGTTTGCGCTACCAGCTCGGGCGTGTACTCGCGCACAGTGGCTTTTAAATCGCCAAAACCGTTGGTGTGGGCGGCAATGTAAGCGTTGTCCAGCCAGCCTTCCCACAGCATGATGTGCAGCATGCCGTTAAACAGCATGACATCGGTTCCGGGCTGTATCGGCAAGTACAGGTCCGCAATTTCCGCCGTATCGGTTTTGCGTGGATCAGCAAAAATGATTCTCAGTGCAGGGTTACTTTTCTTGGCATCTTCAATGCGGCGAAACAAAACGGGGTGCGCATAGGCGGTGTTGCTGCCAACAATAAAAATCGTCTCGGCGTGGTTCACATCGTCGTAGCAATTGGGCGGCGCATCAGCGCCCAGCGTTTGCTTGTAGCCGGCCACCGCGCTGCTCATGCACAGGCGTGAGTTGGTGTCGATGTTGTTGGTGCCTATCAAGCCTTTGGCGAGTTTGTTGAAGACGTAATAGTCTTCGGTGAGCAACTGGCCGCTGACATAGAAACCCACCGCGTCGGGGCCATGCTCGGCAATGATTTTCTTGAAGCTGGTCGCCGCAAAATCCAGCGCCGTATCCCAGCCAATGGCCTTCGGCGCTTCACCCCGGTGCTCGCGCCGCATGGGTTGCAGCAGCCGCGTTTGCAGCGTAATCGGCGCGCTGGCCGTCAAGTGCAGCGTAGAACCCTTGGTGCACAGGCGGCCAAAGTTGGCTGGGTGATCCGGGTCACCCCGTACGCCAGTAATCTGCGCGCCCTGGCTTTCGATAATGACCCCGCAGCCTACGCCGCAATATGGACAAGTCGATTTGGTTTCACGGGTCGTCATGCAGCTAAAGATTCTTTCAGCGCAGGGCCCGCCAAGGGCTTGGGCAGGTCAATGGCGTGTGCGGCAAGTTCTTTGCTGTCCAGATATACCTCACCATCTTTTACCTGCACCGCAAACTTCGGCGTGCAGCCTTCATCCGGCGCACGGGCGCAGCCGTCACCCAGGCTGATGTTCCAGTTATGCAATGGGCAAGCCACATGCTCCCCATGCACAATGCCTTGCGACAGTGGGCCGCCTTTGTGCGGGCAGCGGTCTAGCAGCGCGAATACTTTGTCTTCACTGTTTCTAAAGACCGCCACGTCCATGCCAGCGGCGCGCGATACGCGGCGCGAGCCCAGGACGGGGATGTCTTGAACGAAACAGAT
>JAYVDN010000460.1:0-2614 GCA_043749385.1 Polaromonas sp. | reverse complement strand
CGCGCTCTTTGTCCAAGCGCTCGCGCGAGTTGTAGCCGCCGTTGGCCGCGCGGTCGCAATCCGTCCAGTCGTTATCGCCAGGCGTGAACATGGCCGGTGCGCGCAGCATGTTGAAGTAGGCCAGCGACTGGGTGTACAGCGCGTCATCGCAGGGGCTGCCCGAGCCCGCCTTCAAGTCGCCATCGTGCACCGAGAACTTTAGGCGCTGCGCGTTCATGTCGGCAATCAGGTTAGGCAAACCCACCGTGGCCTGTGCAGGCGAATAGGGCAAGTCGCCCCACAGGCCAATGGCGTAGGTGTCTTCATCGTCATCGTCGTCACGGGCCTGCGCGGCGCCCAGCAGTGCCAGCGCACACAGCGGCACCAACAGCGCACTGGCCCAGCGGCGCAGTCTGCTGCGCTGCGCAAAATCCGCTCGGGTAGAAAAAAAAGTAGGCATGAAGCAATCTCCTGTTAGCGTTAAGTGGCCACCCAACATGGGGCGGGGGAAGAACCCACCCCGGTTGTAGGCAGTGGGCGTGACGACGCAGTGACATCGTCAAATGTCTTGTAAAGCCTGGTAACGACGGCATACCAATTGCATCATTTGCCCCAGCGTCATCAAAGCGTCACCGCGCCGCCTCAGTCTCGCGTTGCTGTGCGACCTACAGGTCCTCCACGGCAAATTTCATCCACCACTTTCCTCAGGAGTTCCCATGCGCCGATTTATTCTCCCGCTTGCCCTCACCGCGATCAGCTGTCTGCTGCCTGCCATGGCCCACGCCGATGACGATGACGATGGCCAGCGAAAAAGCCGCAGCCAGACCAGCATCCAGCTCGGGCCACGTCCCTTCTTTCTGGTGAATGACATGCAAGACAGCCCGCTGAAAACCCAGCTCCAATCCTGCGCCCGCCGCGAGAGCTTTAAGAAAAGCGATTTTTCCATCGGCCACCGGGGTGCTGCGCTGCAGTTTCCAGAGCACACCAAGCAGTCTTACGAAGCCGCCGCCACCATGGGCGCGGGCATTGTGGAGTGCGACGTCACCTTTACCAAAGACAAAGAGCTGGTCTGCCGCCATGCGCAAAACGACCTGCACACCACCACCAACATCTTGGCCACACCCCTGGCCAGCACCTGCATTAAGCCCTTTGTACCCGCTACCATCGATGCCAACGGCACCCTGCTCAGCCCCGCCACAGCCGAGTGCCGCACCAGCGAGATCACCCTGGCCGAGTTCAAAACCCTGCGCGGCAAAATGGATGCCTCCAACCCCCGCGCCCGCACCGTGGCCGAGTACCTGGGCGGTACCGCCAACTTCCGCACCGACCTGTACTCAGGCCCGAGCAGCGGCACTTTGCTAAGCCACAAAGAAAGCATCGAGCTGTTCAAAAAGCTCGGCGTCAAAATGACCCCCGAGCTCAAGAGCCCCGCTGTCACCATGCCCTTTAACGGCTTTACCCAGCAGGCCTATGCACAAAAGATGATCGACGAGCTCAAGCAAGCTGGCGTGCCGCCACGCAATGTGTGGCCCCAGTCGTTTGACAAAAACGACGTGCTCTATTGGATCCAAAACGAGAGCGCCTTTGGCCGCCAAGCCGTCTACCTGGACAGCGCCAACACCGTAGCCGAGCTGCCCAGTGCCGCCCAACTCGCCGCCTACCGCGCCCAAGGCATCCGCATCGTCGCGCCCCCCATCTTTGCGCTGCTCACCGCCGATGGCAACGGCACCATCTTGCCATCGCAGTACGCCAAAGATGCCAAAGCCGCAGGCCTGGACATCATCACCTGGACGCTGGAGCGCTCAGGCATTTTGGCCGACGGCAACAACGGCTTTTACTACCAAAGCTTTGACAGCGCCATCAAACGTGAAGGCGACATGATGCACGTGCTGGACGTGCTGGCCAAGCAAGTGGGCATTATCGGCATATTTTCTGACTGGCCCGCCACCACCACCTTCTACGCCAACTGCGCGGGGCTCAAGTAGCCCACACCACTATATATTTAATAGCTTACAGCGCACTATTTAATTGCGCTGGAGTCCTAAACATCTATCGGCGCGAGTCAAAACCTCGGGTCTGCGCTGGCGACACCCATACGCAGGGCCTGCTGCTCGCCCATGAGCTGGGTCACCAGGGCCATGTCGCCGCTGGCCAAAGCCTTGGCAATTTTCTTGTCCAGTGCCGCTATTTTTTCTGCGTTCACTGGGCCCAGTGCTTGCGCCTCCTGCGCCGGGGCGGGGGCGGGCGCTATGCCTGCGTCTTGGTCTTGTCTACCCCAGTGCGCATCCAGCTGTACATCCGGCTCGGTAGCGGCCTTGGCATCCACCTCTGCCACCGCGCCAGGCGCCTGCGCCCGCGAGGCCCGCTGCTGCGCTCTGCGCAAAGCTTCACTAAACTCCGGTCTCGATTGCAAATTGATCCACCCCACCAGCGCTGCAATCAGCATGACCACCAACACCAGTTGCAACGCCGCCGCCACCAGCCACAAACCCAGCGCCGCCGCACCCAAGCGCCACATCAGTGCAGGCCGTTTGTCGGGTGCAACGCCCAGCACATGGTCCAAGCCCTGCCACACGCAAACCCCCGCATACGCCAGCGCGGCCAGCATCAACCAACCACCGACGCCCGGCAGCTG
>JAYVDN010000459.1:0-2070 GCA_043749385.1 Polaromonas sp. | reverse complement strand
CATTTTTGCAGCTAACCCCGATGCCGCCGCCACTTTGGTGGCAGACCGCACTACCATGCGCGGTGGCGCGCCGCGCATGCACCCTTCGGATGCCACTCCTGCCTACAAAAGCTACTTGCGCCGCATCGCCAGCATGGTGGACGAGCAGCCTTTTGTGTTGGGCCAGCAGCCCAGCGTGGCCGATTTTGCCATCTACCATCCGCTGTGGTTCACCCGAAACATCCCCGCACTCGCGCCGATTTTGGATGCCACCCCGAGCGTGCTGGCCTGGATGGACCGCATCAAGGCCTTTGGCCACGGCACCATCAGCAAAAGCAGTGCTGCGGATTCGATAGCTGTTTGCGCAGGTTTCACAGGGTCTAACCACCTGTTTGATGTCAAACACGAGGTCTTCCAGGATGACCATGGCATTGCGCTAGGCAGCCAAGTCATCATCAAAGCCGAGAGCTTTGGTCTGGAAGAAACGCAGGGCGAGCTGGTGGCCGCTACCCGCACCCGCTACAGCTTGCGCCGCCAAGACGCGCGCGCAGGCACGGTCAATGTGCACTTCCCGCGCATTGGTTTTGTGCTAAAAGCGGCTTGAATGGCCTCCAGTGTCATGCCTGATGCAAGCATCGCGCCAGCCACCTTTGCCCCCACAGCTATCGCTTGGCAGCACCTTTCTTTTGATGCACTTAGCCCGTACCAGTTGTACGCCGTGCTGCAACTGCGTAGCGAAGTGTTTGTGATGGAGCAAAACTGCCCATTTCAGGACATGGATGGAGCGGATGCGCAGGCCATGCATGTGCTGGGCTGGGCAGATGCTGACCAAGGCAATGCGGCAGCACGCACTCTGGTAGCCTATGCCCGCTGTTTTCCTGCTGGCGTCAAGTTTGCGCAGGCCAGCATTGGCCGAGTGATTACCCGCGCTGGTTTGCGCGGCACAGGTGCGGGCCCATTGTTGATGCAACAGGCCATTGCCTGTCTGCACCAGCAGTGGAGCGCGCAGCCCATTCGTATCAGTGCGCAGGCGCATCTTGAAAAGTTCTACGGCAAGCTGGGGTTCGTGACCACCAGCGTGCCCTATCTGGAAGACGGAATTCCGCACATCGAAATGTTGCGGCCTTGATTTTTTTACTTGTATGGAGAGATAGATGATTACTGATTTCAAAAACAAAACCGCAGTCTTGACCGGTGCAGGCTCTGGCTTTGGCCTGGAATGTGCACGCATCGGCGCCAAGCTGGGCATGAACCTGGTGCTGGCCGATGTGCAGCAAGACGCCCTGGACAAGGCTACGGCTGAGATCACGGCTATGGGGGCGCAGGTGCTGCCCTTCAAGCTGGACATCTCCAAGGCGGCCGACGTCGAGGCCATGGGTGAAGCCGTGTTCAAGCGCTTTGGCGCACCGCACTTTGTCTTCAACAACGCAGGGGTAGGCGCTGGCGGCTTGATCTGGGAGAACACCCTGAAAGACTGGGAATGGGTGATTGGCGTCAACATCATGGGCGTAGCCCACGGCGTGCGCGTGTTCACCCCCATGATGCTGGAGGCCGCCAAAAAAGACCCCGCCTACCAAGGTCACATCGTCAACACCGCCAGCATGGCCGGACTGCTGAACGCCCCTAACATGGGCGTGTACAACGTGAGTAAGCATGCCGTGGTGTCCCTCAGCGAGACGCTGTACCAAGACCTGAAACTGGTCACCGACCAGATCAGCGCTTCGGTGCTGTGCCCTTTCTTCGTGCCTACCGGCATCAGCCAAAGCCACCGCAACCGCCCCGACGAGTTCAGGCAAAGTGGCGTCAAGCCCACCAAGAGCCAGCTCATAGGCCAAGCCATGAACGACCAAGCGGTAGGCAAAGGCAAAGTGAGCGCCGCAGACGTGGCGCAAAAGGTGTTTGACGCCGTGCACACCAACCAGTTCTATGTCTACAGCCACCCCAAGTCCATCGGCTCGGTGCAGATGCGCCTGGAAGACATCATGCAGCAGCGTAACCCGACGGATCCGTTTTCGCACAAGCCCGAGATTGGCGTGGAGCTACGCAAGGCACTACGCGCTGACTAGAGTTTTGCTATTTATTAAATAGCTG
>JAYVDN010000458.1:0-3139 GCA_043749385.1 Polaromonas sp. | reverse complement strand
TGCCAAATTGGCGTCGATCCACGCCGTGCGAGCCATGGTGCCGTAGTACCAAAGGTTTTCCGCGTAGTTGTACACCACGTACCGGTCTACCGAGGTAGAGGCTGCTGAGCAGTAAAACCACCATACTTCATTAAACGCCTCCACCGTCGTTGCGAACGTCTGGAATGCCTGCTCTTTATTGATACTCCCAAATACGTGGCTTCGCAGATCGCAGGCCAATGTCTGTACGCGCCCATCATACTTGTAGAACTTGTCGTCCGCCATCCAGTAAACTACGCCCGAAGCCACAGTAGCCGCGTTGGGGCGCGAATAGGACAGCCCCGCGGTAAGCGGTGTCGCGCCCCATACCAGCGGAGCGCCGAGGTACTGCACCGAATACAGCGCCGTGTCTGTCCACACCAAAATCTCCTGGCGTACCTGCAGCGCCGCATATATCTGGGAGCCGTTTGACAGCCGCAAGCTACCCGCCTGGTTGGTTATCGCTGGCGTCCACTGGGCTACATTCTCCTGGTCTGACCAGCGGATGAGCATAGGGTCTATCGTCGAGGCGCCGATAGCGTTGCACCCGAAGGCCAATACAAACCTGGACTGATCCGATACCAGCAGCACTTGCTGGAGTGTTGGCACATCTGAAGCTCCCGGCAAAGAAGTCGCACTAACGGCGCGGGCGCCTAGACCTGCCGTGGCCGACCAGTAAAATACCCCTCCGTAGCGCGGACCAAATACAAGGTCTTCCCCGTACTTTGCCTGCGACCATAGCCGCAACGCTGGACCTAGTGCCTGCGTTGCGTTGCCCCAAGTACTGGAGCCCCAGTAGCCAGCGCCCCACCCATAGGCCGGAAGTTGTGTGGCGGGTCCGGTATTGATCTGGTACGCCGCCGTAACGGCCGCACCGCCTCCGCTTGTAGTCGCATTGGCAGCTGTGGCAGCCATAAATACGTAGCTGTCCACACTTATGAAGGTCGTTATTTGGTACTCGGCATTGAGTGTGAGCCCTGCAACTGCTGCCGCCCCGCTGAAGGTAACGAAGTCCCCCAAAATGGCGCCGTGCGCCGTATCTGTTACGGTGATGCTCTTGGAGCCATTGACCGTTGCAAAGGGGTTCGTGTTTATGACACTGGTTGCCCGGATGGGGGTCACGTCGTTAAAAGTACTGTCCCGGTCGATATAGAACTTCAGGTTTGTGCCCACGCCAATAAGGTCTAGCGCCGCCAGTGTTGTCCATGTGTACAGCGAACGGCACACCCCCAAGAACGTATTTGGGGAGCGCTGGATACAGCCGCCGATGGTTTCGGGGGTGCCCTGCCGGAACCGAATCTTGTCGGACTCGTACCACTTCCCCTCCGAAGAAAAACGAGTGTTTTCGGTGTTGACCCCAGGGAGCAACTTTAGTACTTGCAGGGGCACAATGTTCTCCTTTGGTACGTCATTTTACCACTGACACTGCGTTCGCCAGTAATTCATTCTTCTGAGCCGAACCGTTTGTCGTGCCATACCAGTAGGCCAGCACCATCATTGCCACAGCGTCCATCAAGCCTAGCACACGCCCGACAACCAGCTCGCTAGTGGCGGTTGGATAGCCGAGGAAAAGAACGGCGCACTCAGTGCCAAGCGTAACCGTCAGCAGTAGCAGACTGAGCCAGAATAGGTACTTCTGAGTACCCCCCGCGACGTTAGCCGTGCGGGCCGAGTCACGGTCTTTGAAGGCTAGTTCGGCGTATTTGAAGCCGCGCTCCTTCTCGTTGTTTTGGTACTCAAGCTCCAGCTCTTTGAGCTTGCCGAGCTGCTCAGGGGTAATCTGGCCGGTCTGGATGGCTTGCGCGATCTTGTCCTGTGTGGCGTCAGATACGCCCAGGATGTTGCCGATGGCAGAGACGGCGATGCCCCCCAACGGCCCAAGAAAGGCGCTTGCCACCGTTGGAGCTAAGCTCTTGAGTGTTGCCATCCAGTCCATATCAACCCTCCATGTACTCAATAACGTAAACCACTAGCACAACCCAAAAGACGGCGCATACCCACATGGCTATTTCGAGTCCGGTCATGCCATCACCACCGCATCAAACAAGGCTCGTTCGGCCTTGCGGCGTCGCAGTAGGCCAGCGGCCACATTGCTTCCAGGGCTGATCCACTTCTCAAACTCGGCGCTCGCACCCGCGTAATCCCCCGCGTTGAGCTTGCGTAACAGGGTGGACGGCTGGCCGTTTTTTAGCCGGATGATGCCGTCCCGATTAGCGCCGCCTGCCCCCACGTTGAACACAATCGACACCAGCGCATCAAACTGGCCTTGACGCAACGGCACGCGCACCGCCGACGATACAGCCGCTTCACGCTCAGCCAGGTCTTGCAGCAATCGCGCATCGGCCTGGTACTGTGTCCACTCGGTGCTGGGTGTGATGTCCGCGCCAGTTGCGCCCCAGCCCACCGTCCACGGCGCTGCGCCAGTCTTGGGATCGGGGTAGGCTTTGAGCGCACAACTTTCAAACTGTTGGATCAACTGGATGCCCTTGGGTGACGTTTTCATAGCAGCCCCGTCTTCTTGGCAACAAACATGGCCCCCGCAGCGGCAACCGCCCAGAGTGATTTTTCTGCCCAGTCGTTGGTTCGTCGGCTCGATACCGACAGCGCCTCTAGATCACTCACACGGTCGCGAATTTGGTCAAGCCCTTTGAAGGCGCGGCCCATCGCTTCACCCGCTTGGCTTTGGCGTTCCTCGACAATCGCAAGTCGGTTGATGGCTATGGTCAGGTCTTTCAGCACCCCCTTCATGTCCTTCACGTCGTCGTGCAGTAGGTCGAGTTTGACGTTGATGGCCCGGCGTTCGGATTGTGGTTCGGTCATGCCTCAGTCCTGAAAATGTTCTCAAACACCGTGCCGTCTTCCAGTGCCTCAACCTCATGCCATTCGGCTGCGGCGAGGACAGCGGGTTGAGTGATCTTGGTGAAGACGACTTCCCTGCCCTCTTTGCGGACAACAAAGCTACCCGCATGACAGACCGTTGCGTGGGCGTAGGTGTGCTCATGCCTGGGCAAGCCCTCGCCCGTGTTGGCGTGGAAAACGTTGTGTGTGGTATCTGCGAAAGCAAACGAGTGTGTTGGCATGATGGGCGTCATAGCGGCTGCAACCCGGTTGAGGTGGGCTG
>JAYVDN010000457.1:0-1728 GCA_043749385.1 Polaromonas sp. | reverse complement strand
TCAGCCAGCTTTTGGGAGGGCATAGACGTACCGGGCAACGCGCTGCAAATGGTCATCATCGACAAGCTGCCGTTTCCCCCGCCAGGCGACCCTTTGGTGGAGGCGAGGGCGCAAAAGCTCGAAGCCGAGGGCCGCAGCCCGTTTAACGACTATTTCGTCCCCGAGGCCGCCGTCTCCCTTAAACAAGGCGCGGGCCGCCTGATACGGCGCGAAACCGACTGCGGCATTTTGGTGGTGTGCGACACCCGCCTGGTGCAAATGGGCTACGGCAAACGCCTGCTCAACGCGTTGCCACCGATGCGGCGCATCTTTACCACCGCAGAGTTTGACAGCGCGCTGGACGCGTTGCGGTGATGGTGGGGCGGGACGTTAGGCGCAGCCGGTGCGTGCTGAAATTGCTTTTTCGTTACTATCATAGTAGTAGCTGCTCCCGCGATATTCTAAAGGGCTGCAGCCCGATACATACCTTAAAAACTGCTTCTGAACGGCCAAATTGATGGCTAAAAACCAGTTTTCAGGCGGATAAAGGCATTACAACCGTCAAAATCGTCTATTTTGAGCTATTTTTACAATACAAATCGGGCTGCAAGCCAATAGAATATCGCGGGAGCAGCTATTTAATATGTAGCGGCTACAAAACTCTTTAAGGCTTTTGATGGGCTCAAGCGGGGTAAATACAGCCCAGCACCCGTGGCCCGCGTGAACCTGTGACGCTGGGCAGCGGCAAAGGTAGGCGCAGCACGGTTTGCCGTGCCAGCCAAGCAAAGGCGGTAGCTTCTACGTCTTGGGGCGGCAGGCCGCGCTCGGCGCTGCTGACCACCAAGGCGCGCGGCATCAATGCTTGCAGGCGCTGCATCAGCGCGGTGTTGAACGCACCACCGCCGCAGACGATCAACTCCTGGATTTGAAAACCACTACGCTTTTCGTAGCTGCTTACGCAATACTCTATGGGGCTGGCGGTCAACTCGATCAGTGTTTTCTGCACGTTTTGCGGCGTTTCAGTGGCAAAAGCAGCCAAGTGCTTGTCTAGCCAAGGGCGGTTGAACAAGTCGCGGCCTGTGCTCTTGGGCGGCGGCAAGGCAAAGTAGGGCTCAGCGAGCATGGCTCGCAGCAGTGCGGTGTGAACCACGCCGCCCGCGCCCCATGCGCCGCCCGCATCGTAGGGCGCGCCAGTGTGCTGCTGGCACCACATGTCCAGCAGGGCGTTGCCGGGGCCGCAGTCAAAGCCCAGGGTGGTGCCACCCTGCTGCAAAATGCTCAGATTACTGATGCCGCCGATATTGAGCACACCGATGGTTTTGTCGGCAGCGCCAAACCAAGCACGGTGAAAAAACGGTGCCAGCGGCGCGCCTTGACCCCCTGCAGCCACGTCGCGGCTGCGAAAGTCGGCCACCACCTCAATGCCGGTCAGCTCGGCCAGCAGCGCAGGGTTGTTAAGCTGCAGCGTGTAGCCATTGGGTTTACCTGTGGCATCGCACAGGCCAGGCTGGTGGCGCACAGTTTGACCGTGGGCACCGATAGCGCGAATGTCGTGGGCGGCGAGGCCGCTGGCCCGGAGCAGTGCCTGCACGACCAGTGCGTAGCTGCGCGAAAGCGCATTGGCGGCCAGCGCAGCACCGTGCAGCTCATTGTGCCCCGGGGTATTGAGTGCCAGCAGTTGTGCTCTCAATTCAGGCGCTAGCGGAGCACTGAATACATGCGTGACAGAGGGCTTTTGGTGAGAGAAAT
>JAYVDN010000456.1:0-2131 GCA_043749385.1 Polaromonas sp. | reverse complement strand
TGTCTGACCTGGCACTCGGACGCGTACAAACCAATGATCTTCGAGAGCTGGATATTGAAGACTTGCTGGGCCGTGATGCAGTTTTACCCGATACAGCATTGCTAGCCAAAAACGTACTCCATAAAACGGTCTTGATCACCGGCGCTGGTGGCTCTATTGGCAGTGAGCTGTGCAGACAAATTGTGCGCATCGGCCCCACAACTATGGTTTTGTTGGAGCTCAACGAGTTCGCTCTGTACACCATTCAAGAAGAGTTGTTAGCCATGCAGGGCAACACTGCGGGCGCGGCTACCAAAATTATCCCCATTCTCGCCTCGGTACAAGATAAACCACGCTTGCTGCAAATATTTGCCCAATGGCAACCCCATACCATTTACCATGCGGCCGCCTACAAGCATGTTCCCCTGGTTGAGGATAATCCTGTCATGGGCATTCACAACAATGTATTTGGTACTTTGAATGTGACCCAAGCCGCTATAGCCTGCGGCGTGAACGACATGGTGCTCATCAGTACAGACAAAGCAGTACGCCCCACCAATATCATGGGAGCCACCAAACGCATGGCAGAGCTTGTAATGCAGGCGCTGGCACATGAGGCCCGCGCATCTGGTCAAACTACCAGTTTAAGCATAGTGAGATTTGGCAACGTATTGGGGTCTTCGGGCTCAGTCGTGCCTAAGTTCAGGCAGCAAATCCGAGAAGGCGGGCCTATTACCCTGACCCACACAGACATCACGCGTTATTTCATGACCATTCCAGAAGCTGCGCAACTGGTCATCCAAGCTGGCGGCTTGGCGAGACCGGATGCGTTGGATGCTGAGATATTTTTACTAGACATGGGCGAGCCGGTCAAAATTTTTGACCTCGCCAGAATGATGATTGAACTGTCTGGGTTGACCTTGATAAGTGCGCACAACCCCCAAGGAGACATTGCCATAACCACTACCGGCCTGCGCCCTGGAGAAAAACTCTATGAAGAGTTGCTGATTGACCATGATGCGCAGCCCACGCAGCATGTCAAAATCATGCGTGCAGTTGAGGCTTTCATCCCCTTGAACTTGCTTAACCAGCACTTGGATTATTTGCGTACACTGTCCACTAATACCGATACCCTCGCAATTCGACAAGCCATCCAAAAGATAGTCCCTGAATACCAACCTACAGCTTGATGCGCCACTTGCCTACTTAGAACCATGAATACCCAACCTTCCGCGTCCACGCACGTGCATATAGCCATCATCGGCCTGGGCTACGTGGGCCTGCCTTTGGCTGTTGAGTTTGGCCGTGTCCATTCTGTGGTCGGTTTCGATATCAACGCGCAGCGTATTGCGGCTCTGCAATCAGGCCATGACGCAACTCTAGAAACCGATGCGGCAGAATTGGCAGCCGCTACCAAGCTGCGTTATACCAGCCAAGTCCAAGACTTGGCGCAATGCAATTGCTTTATTGTTACGGTTCCTACACCGATTGACGAATACAAGCGGCCAGACCTTACACCACTTATCAAGGCCTCTGAGACGGTGGGCAAGGCGCTCAAACCGGGCGATATTGTCATTTATGAATCCACCGTTTATCCAGGCTGCACCGAAGAAGACTGCGTCCCCATACTAGAGAAGTTTTCTGGCCTCACCTATAACGTTGATTTTTTCTGTGGCTACAGCCCTGAGCGCATCAACCCAGGCGACAAGCAGCACCGCCTCACCAGCATCAAGAAAGTCACGTCCGGCTCCAATCCGCAAGTAGCAGATATTGTGGATGCTTTGTATAACCAGATCATCACTGCCGGAACCCATAAAGCCCCTAGCATCAAGGTGGCAGAAGCGGCCAAAGTCATTGAAAATACCCAACGCGACCTCAACATCGCGCTCATCAATGAGCTTGCGTTGATTTTTAACCGCATGGGTATTGACACTGAAGCGGTGCTGAAAGCCGCGGGCAGTAAATGGAACTTTTTGCCTTTCCGGCCTGGCCTGGTAGGCGGACATTGCATTGGCGTAGACCCTTACTATTTGACACATAAAGCCCAGTCCATTGGCTACCACCCTGAAATCATCCTAGCGGGTCGCCGTTTGAACGATAAAATGGGCAGTTATGTCGTCAGTCAACTGGTCAAGGCTATGGCGCAAAAATC
>JAYVDN010000455.1:0-2852 GCA_043749385.1 Polaromonas sp. | reverse complement strand
TTGCTGCCCAGCAGCGCGACGATTTCGCCTTGCTCTACTTGCAAGTCCACACCGCGCAGCACTTCCACCGCGCCGTAGCCGCCGCGCAAATCGGTGATGTTTAACAGGGCGCTCATGGCTTGCCCCCGTCGGATGCTGCAGATAGCTTCTGTAACTTAGCCGCCGTACCTTTGCCCAAGTAGGCCTCTACCACCTTCTCGTCCTGCGTCACCTGCGCTGGCGTTCCATGCGCTATCAACTGGCCTTGCGCTAGCACCCACACTTGCTCGGCCAGGTTCATGACGGCTTGCATGACATGTTCGATCATCAGCACGGTAATGCCTTCATTGGCGATACTGCGCACGACAGGGATCATCTCGCCAATCTCTTGCGGGTTCAGCCCGGCCAGCACTTCGTCTAGCAGCAGCAGCTTGGGCGCGGTGGCCAGGGCGCGTGCCAGCTCCAGGCGTTTGCGCCCGGCCACCGTCAGGTCGGCGGCGGGTTTGTCTAGCTGGCTACTCAGGCCTACCTTCGCGGCCACGGCATCGGCCATGCTGAGCGCTGCGCTGCGGCGCGGCTCACGCAGGTGCGCGCCTACCGCAATGTTCTCGCGCACAGTTTGCGCGGCAAAGGGCTGCACGATCTGGAAGGTGCGTGCCATGCCTGCGTGGGCGTTGATGTGTGGTGCGCGGCCAGTGATGTCTTGGCCTGCTAGCAGCGCGCGCCCGGCATCCGGCACGATAAAGCCCGACATCAGAGCGAACAGTGTGGTCTTGCCTGCGCCGTTGGGGCCAATCAGTGCGGTGAGGCTGCCTTGCGGCACAGACAGGCTGACGTTTTGCACGGCCTTCAAGCCGCCAAAACTTTTGGACACTTGCTCTAGTTGCAATAAGAGCGTGCTCATTTTGTTGCACCCTTGCCGGAAGAGGCTTTGCCTTTACCCCACAGCTCACGCACACTGCGCCCTAGCCCACCGATACCGCGCGGTGCAAACATCACCATCAGCACCAGCACGGTGCCGTAGATCACCATGTTGATGCCGGGCAATTGGCCAAACAGGTTGCGCGTGACATCAGCCAGCACATGCAGCGCCAGCGCGCCCAGGATGGGTCCCCACAGCGTGCCCATGCCGCCGACGATCGCGCCCACCAGTGCCTCCACCGAAGTATGTGCGCCGTAGGCAATGCCCGGGTCAATGTACTGAAACACCTGCACATAAAACGCGCCCGCAGCGCCCATCAAACCACCCGACAACGCAATCGCGCCGAGCTTGACTTTGAACGGGTTGACGCCGATAGCGCGCGCCGCGTCTTCGTTGTCGCGCACGGCTTGCAGGTAGGCACCGAAGCGCGAGTGCTTGAGCCAGCAGGTGATCAGCAGCGCCAGCACCACCAAGCCCCAAATCAGCATGGCATAACCCCTGCGCGAGCCAAACTGCATGTTCGCAAAACCTTCTTGCAAGGGCAGCATCAGCCCCACCCCCGCACCGGTAAAGGGCACCGACAGCGCAAGAATGCGGAACACCTCGGCAAAAGCCAAGGTGACCAAGGCAAAGTAAGAGCCCTTCAGGCCATAGCGAAAACTCAGCGCTCCTACAAAAATTCCCACGGCACAACTGAGCAGCACGGCCACAGGCAGGGCCGCCCACGGATTCAAGCCCCACTGCATTTGCGCGATGGCTTGCACATAGGCACCCGTACCAAAAAACAGCGCATGGCCAAACGAGAACTGCCCGCCGTACCCGCCCAGAATGTTCCACGCCTGCGCAAGCAGCGCGGCATACAGCGCCATCATGACAAAATTAAGCGCCACGCCCGATGACATGGCCTGCACCAGCAAGCCGACGCCCACCGCAAACAGTGCGATGCGCAGCAGCTCCTTGGTCAACGCGCTAAAGCCTGCTTGGCGGCTCATGCTTTGGCTCCAAACAAGCCCTGCGGCCGAAACAGCAACACAGCGATAAAGATCACAAAAATACCGATCTGCCCCAGCGACTCGCCCAGCAGCAGGCCACCCAGCGACTCCACCACGCCAATCAGCAGCCCACCTAGCAGCGCGCCGCCAAAGCTGCCCATGCCGCCCAGCACCACGATAGTGAAAGCCACCAGCACAAAGCCGTTGCCCACCAGAGGGTTCACATAGTACGCAGGCAGCAAAAAGCAAGCCGCCGCGCCCAGGCAAGCCAGGCCGATGCCAAAGCTCATGGCGTACACATGGTCTACATCAATGCCCATCAGCTTGGCCCCATGCTTTTCTTTGGCGACAGCGCGGATGGCGCGGCCCAGGTCAGTACGACTGACCACCCACATGAGCACAGCCGAAGTCACGAGTGCCCCCGCAAACGCCACCAGCTTGGGCAACGCAATAGCGGCCTGTGCAATGCCGATGTTGATGGGCACGGTGGTGAGGGTGTAAGCGGTTTCTATCGTGCGCGTGTCAGATTTGAAAAACAGCAGCGCCATGTTCTCCATCACGATGGACAGGCCCAGCGTCACCAGCAAAATATTTTCATCCTTGCCATGGCTGGCCCGGTTAATCACCCCGCGCTGCAGGGCGTAGCCTAGCGCAAACATGGCAGGCACCACAATGGGCAGGGCCAGGTAGGGGTCAATACCGAAACGCTCTTTCAAAAAATATACCGCATACAGCGCCAACATCAACGCAGCGCCGTGCGCAAAGTTGATGATGTGCAATACGCCGTAGATCAAGGTCAGCCCCAACGCAATCAGCGCATACACCGCGCCCGTGGTCAGGCCGTTGAGGATGGAGGGGAAGAGAATCCCTGGGTCTAGCATGGTTCGTATCTATCTTGGGGGAGAGGGATGGGGATGGAGACAGGACGCAGAGGACGCAAAAGTTACGCAAAGGACGCA